>JAJZYE010000123.1 GCA_021806055.1 Actinomycetes bacterium
TGGCCTCCTTGACCGTAACGCCGCCGATCTGACCGCGCGCGCCGTCTCGAGCGTATCCCGCGGGCACTCACCGACGCGGACCCGTCCCCGCCGTTGACAGCGCGGCGAGTGCCCTCTACGCTTCGCCCGTGGAGGACCACGCCGGCGAGGCCGCGCGTCGCACGCGCGCGAGTGTGCGACGCCACGTGCGGATCCATCGTCCCGCCGATGCCGTCTGGCCCTACGTGGGCGACCCGACTCGACTGACCGAGTGGTTCACGGGCATCGCCGCGTGCCACGTCGCCGGAGCGACGCGCACGATCGTGACCGATTCGGGTGTCGCGATGCCCGAGGAGATCATCACCAACGACCCACTGGCACGACGCTTCCAGTACCGGATCACCTCGACCCTCGTGCGCGAGCACGTGTCCACCATCGACGTCATCGACCTCGACGACGGAACGTGCCTGGCCGTCTACGGTGTCGACGCCGCTCCCGCCACGTTGGCGCTGGTGATCGCGGGCGCCGCGGGCGACGCGCTGCATCGGCTCCGCGATCTCGTCGAGGGGGCGCCGTGAGCAAGATCCTCTTCGTTACCACTGACCAGCAGCGTTACGACACCCTCGGGTGCAACGGCGGCTCACTGGCCCGAACGCCCGTCGTCGACGCCCTCGCGGCACGGGGACTGCGCTACGAGCGCGCCGTCCCCTCCTCGGTGGTGTGCATGCCCTCACGCGCCACGATGCTCACCGGTCAGCACCCCGCGACCCACGGCGTGTGGATGAACGGGGTGCCCCTCGCCGCGAGCGCGCCCTCGATCGCCGAGGTGCTGCGCCAGGGCGGGCACCGCACGGCCCTGATCGGCAAGGCCCACTTCGAGCCCTTCCTCGATCCCTTCGGACGATTCGCCGAGAACGCGCTGGGCGCTCTCGGGCCCACGCCGCCGGGGGGCTCGCACCGGGGCTTCGAGCACCTCGAGCTCGCGACCCACGGCGTGATGGGTCCCCTGCACTACGCGCGCTGGCTGCGCGCGAACCACCCCGAAGCGGTGGGTGGCTTCTACGAGACCCTCGACGCCGACCTGCAAGTCAACGCCCGCGGCGGCGGCGAGACCGGCGCCCCCCAGGTAGCGGCGAACCCCGTCGCGCGCGAGTGGTACCACACGGACTGGGTGGCTCAGCGCACCCTGGACTGGTTGGCCGGTGTCGACGACGACGACGATTGGTTCTGCTGGATGAGCTTTCCCGACCCGCACCACCCGTGGGACCCGCCCGAGAGCGAGATGCGGCGCATCAACTGGCGTGACGTGGCCCTGCCGGCGGGCTACCCGGCGCGTCGCGACGAGCGCGAGCGCCTGCTGGACGCCAAGCCGCGCCACTGGCGCCTGTGGTACGACGGAACGCTGGTCTCGAACTACGAGGCGCCCGCCTCGTGGGTGCCGGCCACCCTGACCGACGACCAGGTCCGCGAGGTCAACGCCCGCAACGCGGTCGAGGTCGAGCTCATCGACGAGGCGCTGGGCCGCGTACTCGCCTCCCTCGACGCACGCGGGTGGACCGACGACGTGGACGTCATCGTCACCACCGACCACGGCGAGTTTCAGGGCGACTTCGGCCTGCTCTTCAAGGGCCCCTATCACGTGGACTCACTGATGCGCCTGCCCCTGGTGTGGCGCCCCGCCCCTCGTCGCGGCGTCACGCCCGCCGTCATCCACCATCCCGTCGGACTGATCGACCTCGCGCCGACCTTCTGCGCCATCGCCGGTCTCGAGCCACCAGCCTTCCTCGAGGGCCGCCCCCTGCCCACCTCACCCGACGAGCCCACCCGACCAGTCCTGACCGAGTGGGACTCCGAGCTGTTCGGCGTCGACGTCCACCTGCGCACCATCACCCACGACGGCTTCGTCTGCACCACCTACCTGCCCGGAACGGTCCACGAGGGGAACGAGGGGGAGCTCTACGACCTCACCGACGACCCTCTCCAACGCGTGAACCGCTTCGACGATCCCGCCCTGCGCGCCCTGCGCGACGACCTGGTCGGCGAGGCGCGTGACGCGCGCCCCCCGACGACACCGCGCCGCGAGGTCGTCGCCCCCGTGTGACGGGGCCTAGAGGCCGAGCGCCACGCGGTTCACGGCGCCGGCCAGTACCACCGCGTTGGACGAGACCAGTGAGGCACTGACCGGCGCGGCGCCCGTCGCCATCGCGTCGCACACCTGGCCGTCGGGGGCGAGCACGTAGAAGACGTCGCCGCGCGAGTGCGCGGCGGTGACGCTCAGCGTCGCGAAGGCCGCGCGCCAGCGCGCCAGTGCGACCGGGGTAAGACGAGTCACCCACCGGCGCGGCAGTCCACCCGACGCCGCGGGGCACGATGTCGCCACGGTGACGTGCACCGCGTCACCGCGCGCCGCGAGGTCGCGCTGGGCCGCACGCAGGGTGGCGAGGTCGCCCCGCGCGTCGCAGTTCCCGAGGAAGGTCACCACCGTCGGACCCGATCCACCGGAGCCCCCGTCACCGGGCCAACCCGGCCACGGCGAGGGCGCGTCGACCGCGTCGACGGTAGCGCCACCCGCGCGGGCGAGGATCGGGCTGGCCTGGGGATCAGCGGCGGCCGCGAGCGCGGGAACCGTTCCCACGACCAGCATCGCCAGGGCGGCCAGCGACGCGGCCCGTGACCCGCTCGCACCCTGGGTCAGGTGACGCGCGGACGCGGGCGCCTCGACCGGTCGCGTCGCGGTCGCCGTCGCCGTCGCCGCGAGGTACCCCGTCACGAGCAGCAGGGCCGTGGGGACCATGCTGTTGGGGTCGGTACCCACACCACCCCAGAACCCCATGTCCTGGATCAGGACCCAGTCCGCCAGGCAGACCAGGACGCCCGCCACCACCGCGAGGCGTAACCCCGGCGGTCGCGCGCGCACCAGCATCGCGCCGATCACGCCCAATGCCACCACGACGACGAGGTTCACGGCCCACCCGTGCGCGGCGTCCACCGCGGCGAAGCCCGCGACCAGCGAGCGCAGCGCGCCGGGCTGAGCGGTGGTGGTCATGGCCCGCACCGTGCCCAGCAGGGTGCCGGGCCCGTGCGGACCCGCTCCTCGCCAGTAGCCCCGGCCCGGCCACGCCTGCAGGACCGCCATCGCGACGAAGAAGCCACCGAGCGTCGCCAGGAGCACGCGGCCCAGGCGCGCCGACTCCCAACAGCGCTCCGGCAACGCCACCAGCACGCCGGCCGCGCAGTAGAAGAGCACCCCGCCCGGTGCCCCCGTCAGCCACGACAGACCCGGCGCGAAGAGGCCGCCGAAGGCCTCGCCGAACACCCACACGAAGAGGCCCCACGCCAGGCTGGACCAGCCCGCCATCCGCGACCACACCCCCCGGCGCGCGCCGAGGAGCCAGATCCCCAATCCGACCTGGATCCACACCGCCGACGCCGGCACGCGCACCGGGTGCAGGTCCCACATCGTCGCGGTGAGGTTGACCAGGTGCTGCACCCAGGTCGGCGACGACGACGAGGCCGGCTGCACCACCTGGGAGATCATGCCCAGGGGCATCGCGGACTGGGCCTGCAGGACCCCGTCGAGGAGCCAGATGATGCCGAAGCCCACGCGCACGACGCGCCGGGCGCGAGGCTCGGGGGCGACGTCGCGCACGGGCCCGCGCCTCGCCATCGCGACGCTGACCACGACCGCGACTACCGCGACGACCGCGATCACGCCGGCCTGGGTCACCAACTCGTGATCGAACGCCCGGACCACCGTGGAACTCGTCACCGACAGACCCACGACGCCCACGATTCACTCACCGCACGACGCGAGGACCTTGTTGCACGCGCACGATGACCGCCAGCAGGGTGATCCACATGGCCAGCAGCAGGGCCAGCAGCGCGACCACGACCCAGCGACCGATGATGCCGTCGGGTCGCAGGCTCTGCACACTGCCCGCGAACGGGTCGGTCTTCGCGGCCTGCACCGTGAGGCTCGTGGTGGCGAGCACGGTCCCGCTCGGCGCGACGACCGTGGCGACGAAGTTCTGTGACCCCGACCACGTCGGCTGGTACACGTCAGTCGCTACGCCCGCGGCGTTCGTCGTCGACGACCCGATCAGCAGGAGCGGCGCACCCGAGAACTCCTCGAGGTGGACGTAGTAGTCAACCGTCGCCGGCGTGGCGACCGACGCGACCTGCGCGGTCAGCGCCACGCCCCCACCCGACGGGGTCGATGCCCGCAGCACCACGTTCGGCCCCGACGCCCCGGCCGCGGGCAGCGCGAACACCACCGCGACCAGGAGCAGGGCACCGCCGAGCGCGGCCCCCGCCCGCCGCACACCGAGACGAGTCATCCGCGCCATCACGCCACCTTCCCGGACGACACCCCGACGAGGTCGTCGTCCATCTCCTCCATCTCGGCCATCGGCAGGATGGGCACGAAGCGGAACACGATCAGCAACAGCAGCGGTATCGCGGCGGTGGCCGCCACCGTGATCGAGATCGGCACCCAGGTGAAGTGGTAGCTGCCCCAGTTGCCGGCGAGGACGCCGCTCGCGGCGAGCGGCGAGCGGACGAGCGGCTCGGTCGCCGGGGGGACGACGATGACG
>JAJZYE010000124.1 GCA_021806055.1 Actinomycetes bacterium
CGACGAGATCGATGACGACGAGGTGTCGCCGGGTGACGACGGGCCCGCGTCGACGCACGCGAGTCGAGTGGGTGAGGTGCTGGACTACATCGCGCGCGCGATGGCCGACGAGCCGGACGCGGTGTCCGTGGACGTGAGCGAGCGTGCCGGCAAGGTCGTGCTGTCGCTGAGCGTGGCCCCCGACGACATGGGCCGGGTGATCGGGCGACGCGGCCGGACCGCCCAGGCGATCCGGGCCCTGGTGGCCGCCGCCGGTGCGCGCGACGGGGTCGCGACCTCCGTGGACATCGTCGATTAGCCGTGAGCGGCCCGCCGCGCCCCCTCCTGGAGGTCGGGCGCATCGTGCGGGCCCACGGGCTTCGCGGGCAGGTGGTGGTGGACCTGTGGACGCAGCGTCGCGAGCGCCTCGCCCCGGGCACGACTCTCGAGACCGAGCGGGGCCCGCTGGTCGTCGTGAGCGCCTCACCCCACCAGGATCGCTTCCTCGTGACCTTCGACGCCATAGGCTCGCGCGACGACGCCGACGCCTGGCGGGGAGTCGTCCTGCTCGCCGCGCCGTGGGAGCGCGAGGAGGCGGACGACGACGTGATCTGGATCGATGACCTATTCGGGGCCACGGTCGTTGACGCGTCGGGCGTGCACCGGGGCGTCGTCACCGCGGTCGAGTCCAATCCGGCGAGCGATCTGCTCGTCCTGGACAGCGGGGCGCTCGTTCCGCTGACCTTCGTCACGCGCGTGCGGGCTCACGAGCTGATCGAGGTCGACGTCCCGGAGGGGCTCTTCGAGTGACGCCACGCGTCGACGTGCTCACGCTGTTCCCCGACGCCATTGGCCACTACTGCACCACGTCGGTGCTGGGGCGGGCCCTGGAGCGCGGCGCGTGGGAACTGCACGTCCACGACCTGCGCGACGCCACCGATGATCCGCACCGCACGGTGGACGATACGCCGTACGGGGGCGGCGCCGGCATGGTGCTGCGCGCCGAGCCGATTCTGCGTACGGTCGAGTCGCGTCCGGACCTCGCGCATCCCGTGGTGGCGCTCTCCCCATCGGGTCGGCCCTTCACGCAGTCGCTCGCGCGCGAGTGGGCCGCCGGTCCGGGCCTGACCCTGCTCTGCGGCCGTTACGAGGGTATCGACCACCGGGCGCTCGAGTTGGTGGCCGAGGACGAGGTCTCGGTGGGGGACTTCGTGCTCGCGGGTGGAGAGCTGGCCGCGCTGTGCGTGATCGAGGCGGTGGTGCGCCTGGTGCCGGGCGCCCTGGGCAATGACGACTCGGTGATCGACGAGTCGTTCTCCGAGGGGCTCCTGGAGTACCCGCAGTACACGAAGCCGGCGGTGGTGCGCGGCCTCGAGGTGCCCGCGGTCCTGCGCTCGGGGGACCACGCGAGGATCGCGCGGTGGCGTCGAGCCCAGTCGCTCGCGCGCACGCTCGAGCGGCGCCCCGACCTGATCGCGCGACGCGGCGGACTGGACGAGTCGGAGTGGGCGCTGCTCGACGAGTTCGGCGTTGGCCCCGCCGACCGCGAGCGGCTAAACTCGAAAGGCCCCAGTGATCCAAAGGACCGCGCCCATGAACCCGACTGATCTCATCGACCGCGACTCGTTGCGCGACGACATCCCCTCCTTTCGCCCCGGTGACACCCTCAAGGTCCACGTGCGCGTGGTCGAGGGCACCCGCGAGCGCGTGCAGGTGTTCCAGGGCGTGGTGATCCGCCGCCAGGGCTCGGGTCTGCACGAGACGTTCACCGTGCGCAAGATCAGTTTCGGCGTGGGGGTGGAGCGCACGTTCCCGGTGCACGCGCCGACGATCGCGAAGATCGAGGTGGATTCCTACGGCGACGTGCGTCGCGCGAAGTTGTACTACCTGCGCAAGTTGCGGGGTCGGGCGGCCAGGATCAAGGAGTTGCGCGTCACCGAACGCGCGTAGAAGCCGCCCGTGGGCGAAGAAGAGCTCGACGACTACGAGTCGACCCTCGAACTGGCGCTGGTCCAGGAGTACAAGGCCGTCGTGGGGATGTTCAACTACGCGGTCGAGACCGATCGGCGCTTCTACCTGGCCAACGAGGTGGCCCTGGAGGTGCGCCCGGCCACGACGCCCACCCTGCTCGAGGTCAACTTGCACGACGCCTGGGTGTGGGACATGTACCGCGCCGCGCGCTTCGTGCCGTCGGTGCGCATCCTCACCTTCCGTGACGTGAACATCGAGCGGTTGCCGAAGGAAGACCTTCAGCCGTGATGGAGCGGGTGCGCCTGCACGCGGCGCTCGCCCAATGGCCGCGGCTACGTGTCGCGAACCCCGTCGGGGCCCTGACCCTGTCGTGCGAGGACGCGACCACCGTGGAGGTCGCCGCCGCGCTGCGTGGCGGGCCTGGTGAGCCGCGTGGCGTCTGGATCGAGGTGACGCCCGACTACCCCGCGGCCCTGGTGGCGCGCGACGTGGCCACCCTCAGCTGGCTCATCGCCCTGGACCACGTCGTCGTCGCGTCCTCGTGGGCCCCCGCGGCGCAGGCCGAGGTGGTGCGGGCCCTGCTGGGCGACGACGAGGTGAACCTGGTCAACGAGGTGGCGACGCTTCGCGGCGCCTACAACCGCCCCGCCCCGCCTCGCCCGGTGACGGTCTGGTGGTTCGACGGCGACCTGCACGACGGGAGCACGACCCTCGTGGCGCGCGCGCACTCGCGCGACGATCTGGGTGAGTGGACCACGTACTCCTAGCCGCACTACTGCGGCTGCATCACGATGTGATCGCAGCGGATGCGCACCGTCACGCGCACCTCACCCTCCTGGCGATGGGGGTACGAGTCGACGCCGAGGTACTTCTGTGCGAAGCGGTCGATCACCTCGTCGGCTCCATCGGTGGTGAACGTCACCACCGTGCCGCGCACCGCGATCGCGCGGTAGGGGTCGTCGGGGTCGGTGAGCGACACGGCGACGCGCGGGTCGGTCGCGAGGTTGCGCGCCTTGGCGCGGCCCAGGGCGGTGTTGATCACGATCTCGTCGTGGTCCAGCTCCACCCAGACCGGCGAGACGTAGGGGGAGCCGTCGGGACCGAGGCTCGCGACGTGCGCGAAGACCTTCTTGTCGAAAATGGCGCGGGCGCTGTCGGTGAAGGCGGTCACGGTTCTCCTCTCGGTGGGGTTGGTCAACGGAACTAGTTTTACTGTAATGAACATCGGGGCACACGTCCGCGGCGGCGGGAACCTGGTTGGTTCGCTGCGCGCGGGCGAGGAGATCGGCGCGACCTCGATCCAGGTGTTCGTCCAGAGCCCCCGGGCGTGGAAGCCGACCCAGTACGCGCCCGAGGTCACTGCGGCGTACCGCGAGGCGCAGCGCGAGCACCCGAGCATCACCCACACGTTCGTCCACGCGACGTACCTCATCAATCTGGCCACCGGCGACCCCGAGCTGTACGCCAAGTCCGTGGCCGCGCTGACCCACAACCTCGCGGTGGGGCGCGCCATGGGCGCGTCGGGGGTCGTGCTGCACCTGGGGAGCCATCGGGGGGCCGGCTTCGAGGAGGTGGTCGGGTCGGTGGCGACGGCGCTGCGCCGAGCACTGGACGAGGCCGGCGACGTCCCCGTCGGCGTATCGTGCCCCATCCTCATCGAGAACGCGGCCGGGGCCGGTGGGACGGTCGGGCGTAGCCTCGAGGAGATTGAGCGGGTGATCGACGCGGCCGGGGCGCTCGAGGAGCTGGGCGTGTGCCTGGACACCCAGCACCTGTGGGCCAGCGGCGTCGACTACGCCACGCCCGAGGGGGCTGAGGCGGTCGTGCAGGAGGTGGCTCGTCGGGTCGGTGCGTCCCGTCTGGGCTGCCTGCACCTCAACGACTCGAAGGTTGAGTTCGGCGCGAATCGGGATCGGCACGCCAATCTCGGGGAGGGGACCATCGGCGCGGCGCTGGAGAGCCTGGTTGGCCATCGCGCGATCCGCGACCTCCCCCTCCTGCTGGAAGTTCCCGGTGACGGCGACGGTCCTCGCGCGAGCGACGTGACCGCGGCGCGCGCCCTCGTGGAGCGAGGCGTCGCCCGCTACGCCCAACCACCGACCACGCGACGGGGGGCCACCGCGACCACGAAGAGAGCCACCAAGGAGGCATCATGAGTAACGTCCGCATCGAGTCCGACACGATGGGCACCGTCGAGGTGCCGGCCGATCACTACTGGGGCGCCCAGACCCAGCGCAGCCTGCACCACTTCGCCATCTCCACCCAGACCATGCCGCCCGCGCTCATTCGCGCCTTCGGCGTGCTGAAGTTGGCGTCGGCTCAGGTCAATTTGGAGCTGGGCAAGCTGGACGAGCACCGGGCCGGATTGATCGAGGCCGCCGCGCGCGAGGTCATCGACGGCACGCTCGCCGGGGAGTTCCCCCTGCGGATCTGGCAGACCGGCTCGGGCACCCAGACCAACATGAACGTCAACGAGGTGATCGCGAACCGGGCGATCGAGATGGCGGGCGGGCAGCGAGGCTCGAAGGACCCGGTGCACCCGAACGACCACGTCAACATGTCCCAGTCGTCCAACGACACCTTCCCCACGGCGATGCACATCGCGGCGGTGCTCGAGATC
>JAJZYE010000125.1 GCA_021806055.1 Actinomycetes bacterium
CCTACTACGAGGACGTGCTGGTGACCCGCGTGCACCCCGAGTTGCTAGAGCGGACCCGCGAGCGACCCGCGCACAAGGACGAGGACAAGTTCTGGCGCCACCGCTACGAGGACATCAACGCCTTCGAGCATCACCTACACCGCAACGGGACCCGCCTCGTCAAGGTCTTCCTTCACCTGTCGCGCGACGAACAGAAGCGGCGATTCCTCGACCGCCTCGACGACCCCGCGAAGGAGTGGAAGTTCTCCACCGCCGACCTCGCCGAGCGGGCGCACTGGAACGAGTATCAGGTCGCCTACGAGGAAGCCCTGAGTGCCACGTCGACGTCGTGGGCCCCCTGGTACGTGGTGCCCGCCGATCACAAGTACGTGCTGCGCGCGCTCGTCGGCGGCCTCATCGTTCACACCATCGACCAGTTGGACCTGCGCGCCCCGAGTGTCAGTGAGCGGGACCGGGCCGCCCTGCGCGCGGCCCACGACAGTCTGCTGGCCGAGACCTGAGCCGACCGCGTCGGTGGTCTCAACCGAGACCGCACAAACGTGCGCGACGCCGCGCGAACCTCGCCACGTCCCTCTCTCGCACACGGCGCCGATCGCGCAAGCCTGGACGTCCGGTCACTCACGACGGTGCGATCGCCGGTCGCACGACGGTGCCGCGTGCCGCGGTGGTGACGGCTCAGATCCGCTGCGGTCCGACGCCCACGGTCGGGCCCCTCACCGCCTCGGCCCACCAGCGACTGTCAGGCGATGTAGAACGTCTTCACGTTGGTGAACTCGCGGATCCCGTGCGCGGACAGCTCGCGGCCGTAGCCGGACTTCTTGATGCCCCCGAAGGGCAGCTCGGGCGTCGACGCCACGATGGCGTTCGCGAACACCATCCCCGCCTCCATCCCGTCGATCGCCTGCTCGATCTCACGCGGGTCCGTCGCCCAGATCGAGCCACCCAACCCCCACGGCGTGGAGTTGGCCACCTCGATGGCCTCGGTCAGATCCTTCACGACCTCGACCACGGCCACCGGTCCGAACAGCTCCTCCGAACCGGCGCGCGAGTCACGCGGCACGTCGGTCAGCACCGTCGGCTGGTAGTAGTACCCCCGCCCTTCGATCTTCTTGCCTCCGGCTCGTACCACGGCGCCCTTGGCGACCGAATCGGACACCTGCGCGTCCAGCAGGTCACGCTGCTCTGCACTGACCAGAGGACCCACCACCGTCGCGGGATCCATGGGATCACCGACGACGACGTTGCTCATCGCCTCGGCGAATCCGTCGATGAACTCCTGCGCCCGTTCCTGAACGACGATGAAGCGCTTGGCCGCGATGCAACTCTGACCATTGTTCTGCACGCGCGCCGTCACGGCCATGGGAATCGTTCGCGCCATGTCCGCGGAACTCGCGACGATGAAGGCGTCGGAGCCACCGAGCTCGAGGACGCACTTCTTCAGGTACGCGCCAGCCTGGCTGGCGACCTTGGTTCCGGCGATCTCCGAGCCGGTCAACGTGACCGCCGCCACGCGATCGTCGGCAATCAGATCGGCGAGCTCCTGGTGGCCGATGAAGAGGTTGGTGAAGACGCCGACCGGGAACCCGGCGCGGTGCAGGAGGTCCTCCAGGTAGTGCGCCGATCCCGGCACGTTGTGCGCGTGCTTGAGGATGCCCACGTTCCCCGCCATCAACGACGGGGCGGCGAAGCGCACGGCCTGCCAGAGTGCGAAGTTCCACGGCATCACCGCCAGCACGGTTCCGAGCGGCTGGTAGCGGATCCCGCTGCGCGAGGCGGGCGACGCGATGATCTCCTCCTCCATCAGCGCCTCCGCGTGCTGCGCGTAGTAGCGCATCGTGGTCGCGCACTTCAACACCTCGCCCTTCGCCGAGGTGAGGGTCTTGCCCATCTCCGAGGTGAGCATCGTGGCGGCCGATTCGACCTCGTCCTCGAGAATCTGCGCCGCTCGCGCCATCACCTCCCCGCGATCCTTGAAGGGAGTCGCACGCCAGCTCTTGAACGCCGTCGTCGCGGCACGAACCGCCGCCTCGATCTCTTCCTTGGTGTGCGCCGGGTACGACGCGATGACTTCTTCCGTAGCGGGGTTGATGGCGGTGAACGACACGACTCTTCCTCTTCTGTTCTCGCGGCCGTTGACCCCGGCCGCCGCTGGGTACTCTCCTACGCGCATCGTACGCCGTCGCTGGTCCTCGCCGCGGCGTCGGCCGGGGCGTCGCGGGTGGCCAGCCGCGTCAGCGACGGAGGGCGAGGGCGTCGCATCCCGGGGTCGCCGATCCGCGCGAGCCGTGGCGCGCGACGCCCCGGCGCCCGGAGTACGCGGCCTGGGCGGGCGACGAATCTCGGCCCCCACCTGCCCCTACCCGTACCGGTGCGCCGTCGGGACACGCCGCCGGGGCGCAGCGACGGGGCCCCGACGGCCACCGGGTGTCGCGAGTCGCGGTACGCGCGCCGGTGACACCACGTGAAAAGAAATTAGGTGGACGCAGTGGGGACCGCGGCCACCCGCGCCGTCGCCCTATCAGCGTGCGGCGCTGACCAGCGCGATGAAGGCGTCCTCCATGGACGGCTCGCGCCAGGTCACGGACCGCACCGCCACGTGGGCGAGCACCTCGCGTACGCGCGGCTCCACGACCTCCCCGCGCGCGACCGGGATGTGCGTACGAGTGCCGAAGAGGGTCGCGGCGGGCCAGAGAGACTGCACCCGCACGAACGCCTCGTCCCACGGGGACGCATCCACCACCGCGATCACCACGCCACTACGGCGAATCAGCTCCGCTGGCGCGCCGGTGGCCACCAGTCGCCCCTCGGCGATCAACGCCAGCCGGTCACAGCGTCGCGCCTCGGCCATCACGTGCGTGGTGACGACGACCGTCACGCCGCCGCGCGCGATCTCTCCCAGCAGGTCCCACATGGCCTCGCGCGCCACCAGATCCACGCCGCTCGTGGGTTCATCAAGGACCATCAGACGGGGTCGATGAGCCAGCACCGCTGCCAGTGCGGCACGCTGGCGCACACCCGTCGGAAGGTCGGCCACTACCTGACGACCGACATCCTGCAGCGCGAGCCAGTGGCGTACACGCGCGATCCAGTCCGGATCACGCACACCGTACAGGTCGGCGTAGAGGCGTATGTTCTCGTCGACTGACAGGTCCGCGTACAGACCGTTGCTCTGGGACATGTACCCGACCCGCTCACGAATGTGCGCCTGCTCGCGCGCGATGTCCCAGCCCAACACGGTCCCGTGACCCGCGGTCGGCGTGTACAGGCCGCACAACAGGCGGATGAGGGTGGTCTTGCCGGCACCGTTGGGACCAATCAGCCCGAACACCTCGCCCTCGCCCACCTCGAGGGTCACATCACGCACCGCCTCGAGCCCCGCGAAGGACTTGGAGAGCGAACTCGTCGCGATCGCGTTCACGCGCTGCCTCGGGCGACGGGGCCCGCGATCGTCATCCTTCGACGCAGCACGCCGTCCAACGTCGCGCCCTCGGGTACCAGCTCGTCGAGCGTCCCGTCGACGAGGAGCCGTCCCTGGTGGAGGAACAACACGTGATCGCACCGCTCGACCTCGTCGACGTAGGCACTGGCGAGGAGAATCGTCGTACCGCCACGGTGTAACGCGTCGAGCAGGTGCCAGAACTCACGCCGCGATACGGGATCGACCCCGGTGGTCGGCTCGTCGAGCAAGAGGATCGGTGGCCGATGCAGCACCGAGCAGATCAGCGTGAGCTTCTGCTGCATCCCGCCGGAGAGATCCCCGGCCAACCGACCCCGGTGCCCCTCGAGGGCCGCGAAGTGCAACAGCTCCTCGGCACGCTCGTGTAACGTGCTCCGCCCCAGTCCGTGAACGGCGCCGAAGAACACCAGGTTCTCGTCCACCGTCAGGTCCGCGTAGAGATGGAATCCCTGCGGGCTGACGCCCACCCGCGCCCGACCCCGCCGTCCTGGGACCACCTCGCCGCGGTCGGGCCGGTAGAGACCCGCGACGCAGCGCAACAGCGTCGTCTTGCCGGCTCCGTCGGCGCCCACAACCCCGCACAACTCACCCGTCGCCACACCCAGCGTGACGTCGTCCAGGGCGACGCGTCCGGCGAAAGACTTGACCAGGCGGTGGGTCTCGATCGCCAGTGGGGTTCCCATCTCAGTCCAGGCGGGTCTTGAACAACAGGGCCGCGAGGGAGGTGAAGACCAGCGCCATCACGCAGAGCACGCCGACCTGTGGCCAGAGCTGCGAGAAGCCGAGTCCCTTCAGGAACAGGTTACGGGTAATCGGGGTGAAGTACGTAAGCGGCAACAGCTGGCTGACCCAGCGAATCGCCCACGGAATAGCCGACAGCGGGAAGAGCGCTCCCGACAGGAGGACCTGCGGCAACAAGATGCAGGTTGCGGTCTGCATCGCCTGGCGCTGGTTCTGGGCCACCGTCGACACCAGCAGCCCGATCGACAGCGCGGCCACGAGGTAGGGAATCGCGAAGGCGAACAACTCGACCGGGTTCCCGCGCATCGGCACGTCGAAGAGAGCGAGGCCCAGCCCCGTGATCACGACCGCGATCA
>JAJZYE010000126.1 GCA_021806055.1 Actinomycetes bacterium
GACCCAATCCGTGCCCAGGGCGACGTACGAGGAGGGCCCGGTGTTGGCGACGCCCAGCTTGATCGACACCACCAGGACGAGGAGCACGATGACGATGAAGGGGGGGATCGAGAGCAGGGTGAAGCTGCCCGCGCTGAGCAGGCGGTCCACCAGTCCGTCGGGGTGACGGGCCGAGCGCATCGCCAGGGGGATGGCGACGGCGAAGGCCAGGATCTGGCTGAGTACGATGAGCTCGACGTCGATGGGCAGCGCGGTGCGGATCGTGGCCGCCACCGAGGTCTGCGAGATGAACGAGACGCCCAGGTTCCCGTGCAGCACGTTGCCCATCCAGATGACGTACTGGACGACCAGTGCCCGGTTGAGCCCGAGCTGCTTGTAGAGGATGGCGCGGTTCGCCGGACTGTCGCCGGTTCCCAGGATCACGGTGGCCGGGTTGCCGGGCAGCAAGTGGATCAGGTAGAAGCTGCCCACCGAGATGACGAACACGATGCCGACGAGCGTGAGTAGTCGTCGTACGACGTATCGCAGCACGTTCCCCCCCGAGACACTTGTAGCGACACTAGCCAACGGCGTCGCGCGAGCGCGTCCGGGGCGCCGCCCGGCTCTTATTTTTGCCAAGCCGGGGCGGGCGGGTCGCTAGCGTGGTGCAGTGCGAACGATCTGTGTGACGGGGGGCATCGGGGCGGGCAAGACCGTGGTGACCGAGCGGCTGCGCGCGCGCGGTGTTGCGGTCATCGACGCCGACCAGGTAGCCCGTGACGTGACGGTGGCGGGGACCCCGGCCCACCAGGCACTACGCGACGCGTTCGGGGACGCCATCCTCGCGGCGAACGGGGAGATCGATCGCCCCTTTCTCGCCGCCGTCGTGTTCCACGACGCCTGGGCCCTGCGCCGGCTGAACCGGATCACCCACGCGCCGATCGGCGAGGAGATTGCGCGCCGGCTGGCGGCGCTGCACGCGCCGGTGGCCGTCGTAGCGCTGCCGCTGTTTCGTCCCGAGCACCGTGAGGCGTACGGGTTCGCGGAGGTGTGGGCGGTCCAGGTGCCCGACGACCTGGCGGTGCGCCGCCTGGTGGACGGGCGGGGCTACGTCGAGGAGGAGGCGCGCGCTCGCCTGGCGGCCCAGGTGTCCAACGACGAGCGCGAGGCGATGGTGGACCGAGTCCTGTGGAACACCGGGACCCTCGACGAGTTGTACCGCGCGGTGGACGAGCTGGTGGTGGAGAGTGGGATCGTCAGTGGCTGATTTTCGTGTGGAGTCGCCGCTTCGTCCCGCGGGGGACCAGCCCACGGCGATCGCCGCGCTGGCGGACGGGGTGCGTGACGGCCTGCGCTTCCAGACCCTGGAGGGGATCACGGGTAGCGGCAAGACAGCCACGATCGCGTGGCTGATCGAGCAGGTGCAGCGACCCACTCTCATCCTCGAGCCCAACAAGTCGCTGGCCGCGCAACTCGCGTCGGAGCTCAAGGAGATGCTGCCCGCCAACCGCGTGGAGTTCTTCGTCTCTTACTACGACTACTACCAGCCCGAGGCGTACATCCCGCGCACCGACACCTTCATCGAGAAGGACAGCTCGGTGAACGAGGAGATCGACCGGTTGCGCCACGCGGCGACCTCGTCGCTGCTGACCCATCGCGACACCATCGTCGTGGCGTCGGTCTCGTGCATCTACGGACTGGGCTCACCGCTGGAGTACCGCGAGCGGATGCTGGCGCTGGCGGTTGGCGAGTCCTTCGATCAGCGGGCCCTGCTGCGGCGCCTGGTGGAGATGCAGTACAACCGTAATGACCTCGTCGTCGAGCGCGGGACGTTTCGGGTGCGCGGCGACACACTGGAGATCCAGCCGGCCTACTCCCAGGAGGCGATCCGCGTGTCGTTCTTCGGCGACGTGATCGAGGAGATCGCCTTCTTCAATCCGTTGACCCAGGAGCGCCGCGGAACCGTGCGCGAGTGCACGCTCTTCGCGGCATCCCACTACGCCACCGGGGCCGACACCCTGGTTCGCGCGTGCCGGTCGATCGAGCGCGAGCTCGGCGAGCGGCTCGGTGAGCTGCAGAGCCAGGGACGCCTCCTCGAGGCCCAGCGGCTGCGCTCGCGCACCGAACACGACCTGGAGATGCTCGAGCAGACGGGCGTGTGCGCCGGGGTGGAGAACTACTCGGCCCACCTGGACGGCCGCCGGCCGGGGGAGAGGCCCTTCACGCTGCTGGACTACTTTCCCGAGGACTACCTGGTGGTCGTCGACGAGTCGCACGTCGCCGTGCCCCAGGTCCGCGGCCAGTACGCGGGCGACCGGTCGCGCAAGGAGACCCTGGTGGAACACGGGTTCCGCCTCCCCAGTGCACTGGACAACCGGCCGCTCAACTTCGACGAGTTCATCGAGATGGTGCCCCAGGTGGTCTTCGTGTCGGCGACCCCCGGGCCCTACGAGTACGAACACTCCGATCAGGTGGTCGAACAGGTCATCCGACCCACCGGCCTGCTCGACCCGGTCGTGACCGTGGTGCCCACGCGCCAGCAGATCGACGACCTGCGCGCACGCCTCGACGAGGTGATCGCGCGCGGTGAGCGGGCGCTGGTGACCACGTTGACCAAGCGGATGGCCGAGGACCTGACGACGTTCCTGGTCAAGGCGGGCTATCGAGTCCAGTACCTGCACAGCGACATCGACACGATTCAGCGCATCGAGATCCTGCGCTCGCTGCGCCTGGGCGAGTTTGACGTGCTCGTGGGGATCAACCTCCTGCGCGAGGGACTCGACCTGCCCGAGGTCTCACTGGTGGCGATCCTGGACGCGGACAAGGAGGGCTTCCTGCGCTCGCGCAGTGCGTTGATCCAGACCATCGGTCGCGCGGCACGTAACGCCAACGGGGCCGCGGTCCTCTACGCCGATCGGGTGACCGACTCGATGCGCGACGCGCTGGCGCTCACCGAGCGCCGCCGCCACGCGCAGGCGGCCTACAACGCCGAGCACGGGATCGTCCCCCAGAGCGTGACCAAGAACGTGGCCGACATCCTCGGGCGCCTGCGCAGTGACGCCGGAGCCGGGCGCGGCTCCAGTGAGGTGACGATCGCCGCGAGCGTGGGAGCGTCCGACGACCTCACCCTGGAGATGGCGCGCGTGGAGGAGGCGATGCTCGCGGCCGCGCGCGAGCTGCGCTTCGAGGAGGCGGCCGCCCTGCGTGACGTCCTGCACACACTGCATCGCCAGAGCCTGGCGCCACTGCTCGACGACCTCGTCGTCGACGCGTGACCGGTAGGTTGGCGGCCGTGGCGTCGAGTATCCGCGTCCAGGGAGCGCGCGTCCATAACCTGAAGGACCTCTCGGTGGAGATCCCGCGCGACCGCCTGGTGGTGTTCACCGGGCTGTCGGGCTCGGGCAAGTCCTCCCTGGCGTTCGACACGATCTACGCGGAGGGCCAGCGCCGCTACGTCGAGAGCCTCTCGGCGTACGCGCGACAGTTCCTCGGCCAGATGGACAAGCCCGACGTCGACTTCATCGAGGGGCTCTCGCCGGCGATCTCCATCGATCAGAAGACCGCGTCGCGCAACCCGCGCTCGACGGTCGGCACGATCACCGAGATCCACGACTACCTGCGCCTGTTGTACGCGCGCGTGGGCGTCGCGCACTGCCCCCAGTGCGGGCGGGTCGTGTCACGCCAGACCCCCCAGCAGATCGTCGACCACGTGATGGCGCGCCCCGAGGGCGAGCGCTTCCTGGTGTTGGCGACCGTGGTCGAGGGGCGCAAGGGCGAGTACTCGGCGTTGCTCAACGAGCTGGCTGGTCAGGGGTTCTCCCGGGTTCGCGTGGATGGTGTCGTGACCGACCTGGCGGACCGTGACGAGATCAGCCTCGCGCGCTACGGGCAGCACACGATCGACGTGGTGATCGACCGACTCCGGGTGCGCGCGGCCGATCGCCAGCGCGTGACCGAGTCGGTCGAGACGGCCCTGGCCCTGACCAAGGGGACCGTGTCGTTCCTGTTCGTGGACGACGGCGAGCAGGTCGGCTTCTCGGAGAAGATGGCGTGCACGCACTGTGGGCTGAGTTTCACCGAGCTGGCGCCGCGCGACTTCTCCTTCAACTCACCCTACGGGGCGTGCCCGGTCTGCACGGGGCTGGGCACGCGCTACGAGGTGGACCCGGACCTCGTGGTGCCCGATCCGTCGCTGTCGCTGGCCGAGGGCGCGCTGGCCCCCTGGTCCGGCGCGCGCTTCAAGTACTTCGAGCGGCTCATCGACGCGGTCGCCCAGCTGGGTGGGTTCGACGCGACGACCCCGTGGCGCAAACTGCGCGCCAAGGACCGCCGCCTCGTGCTCTACGGGGTCCAGGACAAGTCGGTGCCGGTCAAGTACCGCAACCGCTACGGGCGCGTGCGCTCCTACGAGACGACCTTCAACGGCATCGTCGAGTGGCTCGAGCGCAAGCGCAACGAGGCCGACGGCGACTGGTCACGCGAGCAGGCCGAGCAGTACATGCGCGAGGTCCCCTGCACCGCGTGTCACGGGCAGCGTCTGCGGCCCGAGGTGCTCGCGGTGACCGTGAGAT
>JAJZYE010000127.1 GCA_021806055.1 Actinomycetes bacterium
CGATCGGTCCTTCATCCGCAGTGCCACGTCCAGCCGCCAGGACCGCGATCTCCTCGCGGCGATGGTGACGCTGTGCCGCGAGCTCGACATGACGGTCGTCGCCGAGGGCGTCGAGAGCCCGCCCGAGCTCGAGCTCGTCGTCGAGCTCGGCGCCGACCTGGCCCAGGGCTTCCTCTTCTCGCCCGCCGTGGCATCATCGGACCTCGACGCAACCTGTCGCTCCCTCGACGCCGGGCGGGTGGATCCCTCGGCCGTGTAGGACCCGACGACCGAGACCCGGCCGACCGACCCGGCTGATCACTCGTGTGCGGCGGTGACGGCCTCATCGACACTCTCGTAGAGCGCGAGCCTCGGCACCACGACGGCGCCGGCGTGGGCCATGCGCTCGCGCACACGGTGCGTGGCGCGCGCCAGCGACACGGTGATGCCGTCCTGGGCCAGGTCGGCCACGACCTCGCCCAACACGACCAGGCCGGTGTAGTCCAGATCGCTCATAGCGGCGGCGTCGATGACCAGGTGGCGAGCCGCCGGCTCTCGGCCCAGCAGGTCGTAGAGCTCACGGCGAAAGACGCTGGCGTTGGCGAAGTAGAGGTCCTCATCGAAGAGAACCGCCAGCACGTGATCCGCCCGATGGACGTCGCCGCGGGCCAGCGGCTCCCAGCTGGTCGTCCCACGCCGGCGCCCCAGCTCGATCATGCGCGGACTCGCCGAGCGCCAGGTGCGCTGCAGGATCGCCAGACCCACCGCGATCGCGAGACCCGCCTCGACCCCCAGGACCACGACGCCCGCGAGCGACACGAGGGCGACCCCGAACTCGATGCGGTCCACCCGCGCGATAGTGCGCAACTGGGTCACGTTGATCAGCCGCAGCGCGACGTAGAGAAGCACCCCCGCCAGTGCGGCCAGGGGGATGGCGTGCGCCAGTCCGGCGAAGGGCGACAGGACCAGGGCACCGATCGCCGCGACCAGGCCCGTCAGCTTCGTGCGCCCCCCGGCGATCGCGGCCACCGTCGTACCCGTCGGACTGGTGTCGACCGGGAACGAGCCACAGAGCCCCGCGACGACGTTGGCCAGCCCCACGCCGAGAAAGTCCCGGTTCAGGTCGTCGGCCACCCCGATCTGGTCCGCCGACACGCGCGCCGTCGCCGCGCTCTGGCTCACGATCACGATCACCAGCGTCAGCGACGTCGTCACCACGGCCCCCCACGCCCGTCCACTCAGCCAGCGCAGACGAAAGACCGGCGCCCCGACCACCACGGCCCCCAGTTCCTGGACGCCGTGGTGCGACAGCGACAGCGCAGCCGCCGCCACGCTGAAGCCCAGGATCGCCGCGAGGGCGAAGGGGAGCCGCGGATTGAGACGCTCGCCCAGCAGGATCAACGCGAGGGTGCCGAGGGCGATCACCACCGACCACCCGTTCGTCAGTGCCAGGTGGTGCGCGAGGTCCACCAGTCGGGCCCCCACGGACCCGCCCCCCGGCCTCACGCCGAGCACGTGGGCCAACTGATCCACGATGATGATCACACCGATCCCGGCGAGGAACCCGGTGATGATCGGCAGGGAGAGGAAGTCACCCAGCCACCCGAGTCGGAACCACCCGACCGCCGCCACCGCCAGCCCCGTCACCACCGCTGTCGTGGCGACCACCTCGAGGTAGGGGGTCGAGTCGGCCGGCGCGAGGCGCAACAGCGCGACCGCGAAGAGCGGCGCGATGGTCGAGTCCGCCCCCACCGTCAGGATCGGGTTGGCGCCGACGAGCAGGAACGTCAACATCGCGACGATGAAGGCGATCATCGCCAGGAACGCGGGAACGTCGGCCAGTTGAGACGTCGCCAGCTGCTGGGGGATCATGATCGCGAGCACGGTGACCCCCGCGAGAACCTCGCGGCGCCACGTGGAGCGCGAGACCCCGGCGAAGAGTTCGAGCAGGCCCTGCGGCGGGCGCCGACGCGCGATCGGGATACGCGCCGGCACGGGAGCGGGGTCGCTCATCTCCTCACCCTATGGCGCTACCTCCTAGCCAGTGGTGAGAGAGCGAAAGCCCTCGGCGAGGCGCCCCGCGGCCAGGCCCGCCCGCTCAGCCACCCGGCGCGCACCATCACGCAGCATCTCCTCGAGGCCGTCGCGGTCGCCCACCTGGCTCTCGTGGTGGGTCAGCGCCGCGTACTTCGACGCGAAGGTGTCAGTGATGTCCACGACCATGGTCGGCGTCGGGGCACCAGCCAACCAGACCCGCGACACCACGTGGGGCGCGAGCCCCTCGTCGAGCAGCTCCGGGAAGGCGTGGGGATTGCGCGCGTCGGGATACACGGCGCACAGCGTGGCCTCCCCCGTCGCCAGGTGGTCGGGGTGGCTCGCGAAGATCCTCTCCCAGTTGCGCTCGGGGCTCTGGGTGATCACCAAGTCGGGGCGAGCGACGCGAATGGCCCTCGCGATCGCGCGACGCAGTTCCAGGGTCACCTCGACGCATCCGTCGGCGAAGTGCAGGAACGTGAGTTCGTGCACCCCCACGCGCTCGGCCGCGGCGCGCTGCTCGGTCTCACGCACCTCAGAGCGTTCCTCACGGCTCAGCGTCGAGCGGTCACCACCCGCGTCGCCGGAGGTGACCAGACAGTACGACACCTCGACACCCTGCGACGTGAGCAACGCGATCGTGCCCGCCGAGCCGAAGTCAACGTCGTCGGGGTGGGCGACGACCACCAGCGCTCTCTTCAGCGCAGGATCGCGTACGTAGACCTCGGGGGTGTCGCTCACCGGCCCGTCTCGACGGCGCTCGGATCCCAACTCGCGAGATCGGTCAATCGCGGGTCATTCGAGAAGATCTCGATGATCGGCCGCTTCAGGCCCAACCGACGCATGATCACCTCAGCCTCGATGATCTGGTTCCACAGCAGCAGTGAGACCACGACACCGGTGGAACCGGCCCGCGCGGTGCGGCCCGAGCGGTGCAGGTAGGCCTTGTGATCTTCGGGGGGGTCGAAGTGCATCACGCAGTCCACCCCGTTGATGTCCAGGCCGCGCGCCGCCACGTCCGTGGCGACCAGGACGGGCAGCTTCTCGGCGCTGAAGTCGGCCAGGGCGCGCTCGCGCTGGCTCTGGCGCAGGTCGCCGTGGATGGCGGCCGCCTGCACGCCCTCCTTCGACAGCTGCTCGACGAGCCGGTCGGCGCCACGCTTGGTGCGACAGAACACGATCGTCTTGTCGAAGGAACGACAGATCGCCGCGGCCACCTTGATCCGGTCCATCTGGTGCACGTTGAGGAAGTGGTGCACCATCAGCGACACCGTCTGGGTGTCGCTGGCGACCTCGTGGAAGACCGGGTCGGTGAGGTAGCGCTTCACCAGGCGGTCCACGGCCCCGTCCAGGGTCGCGGAGAAGAGCAGTGTCTGGTGCGGGTGGTCCTTGATCCGGCGCAGCACCCACTCGACCTGGGGCATGAATCCCATGTCCGCCATACGGTCGGCCTCGTCGAGCACCAGCACGTCGAGACCTTCCACGCCGAGCTCGCCCCGGTCCCCGAGGTCGATGAGCCGTCCGGGAGTCGCGATGATGACGTCGCTGCCGCGGCGTAGCGACTTCACCTGGCGCTCGATGTCGGCGCCGCCGTAGACGGCGTTCACGTGCAGGCCCATGGCGGTGCCGAGGGGCTCGAGCACCTCGTGCACCTGCACGGCGAGCTCTCGCGTGGGCACGAGCACGAGACCGCGCGGGCGCGCGGGCCCCTTGGCGGCGCGCGTCAGCGACGGCTGGCCGGCGAGTCGCTGGAGCATCGGCAGGCCGAAGCCGAGCGTCTTGCCCGAGCCGGTCTTGGCCTTGCCACACACGTCACGACCCGCGAGGGCGTCGGCGATCGTCATCGCCTGGATGGGGAAGGCCACCGTGATGCCCTGGGCGCCCAGCGTGGCGCACAGACGCTCGTCCACGCCCAGCTCCGCGAAGGAGACGGAGGTCGCGTAGGCGTCACGCGACGCGATCATCGATTCAGAAAGGTCACTACTCATGGAACATCGGTCGTTTCTCGGTCGGACCCGGTACCGGTGTTCGCAGAAGGGCCCAGGCTCGTTCTAGAGCCAGTCCTAGTCTAGTGGGCAACGCGGCCACTCGCGCCACGAAGGAGGCGACTATGACCAGACTGAGCGTAGGGGACCGGGCGCCGGCGTTCACGCTCGCCAACCAGGACGGCGACAAGGTCGCCCTACGCGACCTGGCCGGTGAGCGGATCGTGCTCTACTTCTACCCCGCCGACGACACGCCCGGCTGCACGAAGGAAGCCTGCCAGTTCAACGACGAGCTCGACCTCCTGGCCGACCTGGGGGTCCGCGTGCTCGGGGTCTCGCCGGACCCCGGCGCGCGACACGTCACCTTTCGCACCAAGTACGGTCTGCGCTTCGACCTGCTGAGTGACCCCACCCACGCCGTGATGGCCAAGTACGGGGCCTACGGCGAGAAGACGATGTACGGCAAGCGCGTCACCGGCGTGATCCGCTCGACCTTCGTCATCGGGCCCAACGGGCGCATCGAGCACGCGTGGTACAAC
>JAJZYE010000128.1 GCA_021806055.1 Actinomycetes bacterium
AATAGTAGTATACAGCCAGCCTCGAGGTGGCGGCTACGGGCTCTCGCCCGCCAGTGCGCGGAGGAAGGTCTCGACGCGGGAGCGGTCTCGCGTGCGGGCCATGGGTGGCAGCTTGCGAAAGAGAGCGCCGCGGTAGCTCGCTTCGGCCAAGCGGGTGTCGAGCACGGCGACCACCCCCCGATCGTCGACGCCGCGGATCAGCCGGCCCACCCCCTGGGCGAGCAGCATCGTCGCCCGGGGCAGATCGACGTCGTGGAAGGGGCGCGCCGCTCGCTCGCGGCGCGCTTCGGCCAGGGGGTCGTGGGGGGCGGCAAAGGGGAGCCGGTCGATCGTGACCAGGCTCAACGAATGGCCCGGCACGTCCACACCCTGCCAGAAGCTGGTGACCGCGAAGAGACTGGCCGCGGGGTCGTCGCGGAACTGCTCGATGAGCCGAGCCCGCGAGAGCGAACCCTGCACCAGGAGTGGGGTCGAGAGGAACGGGGCGACGGCCTCGGCGACGCGGTTCATGACGCTGCGATTGGTGAACAGGGCCAGGGTGCGCCCGCCCGCGGCCCGGATCAGAGCGGTGAGCTCCTCGACGATGGCGGGCTCGGCACTCGCGGTGTTGCGAGCCGGGAAGCGTTCGGGGACGTAGAGCAGCGCGTGCTGGTGGTAGTCGAAGGGGCTCTCGACGGTGACCTGGTCGTGATCGCCGAGCCCGAGACGAGCGGGCAGGGAGTCGGGGATGGTGGCGCTCGTGAGCACGCCGGTCACGTGGGGCCAGAGGTCCGCCGCGAGGCGTGGGCCCACGTCGATCAGCGAGAGCTCGATCTCCACCTCTCGTTCGCGACGCACGAGGAAGACCAACTCGTCGTCGCCGACGTCGTCGAGACGCAGGAGGTCGTTGTGCAGGTGCACGGCGGGCCCGAGGGCCCGTACGCGCCGTGCTCGTTCGTCGGCGGGGCTGGCCTCAGCCGCGAGTGCGCGCAGCCGCTCGACGAGATCGGTGACCAGTTCGCGGGTTCGCGACAGCTCCTGGACGGCGCCCGCGTCGAGGCCGCGCAGCTCGTCGCGGTCGTACTGGCGCTCGAGGGTGGCCGCCAAACGGTCCGCGCTGGTGGCCAGCTCGCCGGTTCGCGCCGCCACGTCTGCCCCGAGGAGCGCACGGGCACTGGTGGCGAGCCCGCGCAAGCGGGCGGGACTGAGTGAGGTCCCGAGCAGGCTGGCCATAATCTCGGGCACGTCGTGGGCTTCGTCGAAGACCGCCAGCTCGTGCGCCGGTAGCAGCATCGAACCCGACGCGAGGTGAGCGGCGTAGAGGTGGGTGTTGACGATGAGCAGCGTGCTCTCATTGGCCCGGTCGCGGGCCAGCTCGGCGAAGCACGCACCTCCCTGGGGGCACTGCGCGCGACCCACGCACTCCTGGGGCGTGACGGACAGCGAGCGCCACGCGCGCGGGTCCACCTCGAAGTCCAGGTCGTCGCGGTCACCGGTGACGGTGTCCTGGGACCAGCGAAGGATCCGGCGAATCTGTTGGGCCACGCCCCGCGGCGCGGGGACACCATCGTCGAAGCTGAGCTGACCACCCCCCCCGACGGCCTGAGCCCGTTGGCGGCAGAGGTAGTTTTGACGTCCCTTCAACACCGCGACTCTCGTACCCGCCACGTGGGCCGCGACGAGGGGGGCGTCCTTGGTGGCCAATTGGTCCTGGAGGTTCCGGGTGGCGGTCGCGATCACCACCCGCTCGCCGCTCAGGGCGGCGGGAATCAAGTACGCCAGCGACTTGCCGATGCCGGTACCAGCCTCCGCCACGAGGGAGCGACGTCGGGCGAAGGCCTCGGCGACCCGGCCGGTCAGGACGCGCTGACCGGGGCGCTCCTCGCCGCCTCCGGGCAGGTCACGCGTGATGCGCGCGAGCAGGTCGAGCGCTCGTTGCGCGTCACGGCCCGCGTGGTCCTCGCGCAGCTGCACGCCGTCGTCGCCGAACTCGACCACCTCATCGTCGTTGTCGTCGGGGTCGAAGGAGTGCACGGATCGACACTAACTGGGTGGGTCCTGATCGCCGCGATCGCCGTCCCCGATGGGCCCTGTCCCACGCGGGATGTTCGATCGATGAACGAGGCGCGGGTCGAGCCGAGGCCACCGATCGGGTGGGTGGCGCCGCGTCCTGCTCGCTCGTTCTGCTCGCTCGTCTTGCCCGCCCATCTCGGTGTCCGCGTCGACGCCGAGGTCGACGTAGCGGCACCACTCGCCGGGCGCTCGCAGAATCGTTGGTCGCACGACGACCGCGTCCCGTCTTGGCCGTGGCGCGGATCCTCTTCGCGGCGTCACTGCGACGCGAGCGTGCCCGGGGCGGACCGATAGGTTGGCGACGTGCATGACGTGGACGCGTCCCCTCCGATTCACGTGTGCGTGGGCGGACTGCGTCGCCAGGAGTTGTACGCGGCACTGGACGGGCTGGGAGTTCGCCTCAACGACTCGGCGCGAGCCCTGCTCGCGCACGGGGCCTTCGATCGGCCGGGTCGCGACGCGTTCGACGTTCGCCAGTGCACCGTCGGGCAGTTGGGTTTCGCCCGCGGTGCGACCATGGCCTCGATCGTCGCGGGGGCGCACGACGTGGGCCTGACCCTCTGCCCGGCCATCACGGGGCCCTATTTGCGGCTGGTCACGACCGACCAAGAGTCGGCGCCCGACGCGGTGATGTCCCACGGCTTCGCTCCGCCGGGCTCGATCACGGTCGCGGCCCCCGCACTCGACAACGACCAGGGTGCACCCAAGGGCTTCTACCTGCGTGCGGTCGCGGGCGTCCTGTGGCTTCGCGGGTACCACGCCACCGACGACTACATGTGGTCTCCGAACGATTGCTTCGCCTTCCGCGAGGGGCTCGTCACGTGAGCGACCGCCGCTTCACCACAGCTCGCCGGCGCGGCACGCGGACGGCCACGCTCGCGGGACACGGACGTCGCCTCGTCACGGCGCGGGCACCAGACCCGGTCAGCGGTGTCGTGGCGCGGCTACTCGCCGGCGAGAAGGTCGATGGCGTTCACCCGGGTCGGACGTAGTGTCACGGCCACACGCGTCGCGCCTTCGCCGTCAAAGTCGCGAAGGTTCGCGTTGTACTTTCGCCCGACACGATCGGCGAGCGCGTAGTGCGGGTCGTCCTCGACCTGGGCGTCACCGCGGACCTCGAGGTAGCGGGTGGGTGCGGCGGGATCGAGGATGAAGAGGGTGATCGCCGGGTTCGCGCGCAGATTGCGCACCTTCTGACGCGACGTGCTAAGCGAGAGACGGATCTCGTCGCCCTCGGTGAGGAACCACACGGCGGAGAGTTGCGGGCGCCCGTCGGGCCCGATGGTGGCCAGCACCGCGGTCGCCGCGTCGAGGAGGTCGCGATGCGAGGCGGGGACGGAAGGGGTAGCGGCCACGTAGCGACTCTACCGGCACCGAGTCGCCCCGATACGACCGCTAGGTTTTAGCCGTGCCCGACCCGAATCCACGCCCCGTGCCCCCCTCGCTGGACCGCTCGCGGGTACCGCGCCACGTGGCGATCGTGATGGACGGCAACGGGCGCTGGGCGCAACGTCGGGGACTAGCGCGCACGGAGGGGCACGCGGCCGGCGAGGCGGCGTTGCTCGACGTGACCTACGGCGCCTTGTCGGCGGGCTTGTCGACGCTCACGGTCTACGCCTTCTCGACGGAGAACTGGCGTCGACCGGTCGACGAGGTGCGGTACTTGATGAACTTCAATCGTGGCCTGCTGCGACGTCGTCAGCACGAATTGCACGCCGAAGGCGTGCGCATCACGTTCTCGGGCCGGCGGGACTGGCGGGTCCCCAAGGGTGTCCTGCGCCAGATGGACGAGGCGCAGGAGCTGACCCGGCGAAACCGCCGCCTCACGCTCAACATCGCGTTCAACTACGGAGGTCGCGCCGAGATCGTGGACGCGGTCGCGCGCCTGGTCGCCGACCAGGTCCCCGCGAGCAAGGTCGACGAGCGTGCGATCCACGCACGTCTCTACCACCCCGAGTTGAGTGACCCCGACCTCGTCGTGCGCACCTCGGGTGAGTATCGACTCTCCAACTTCTTGCTGTGGGAACTGGCGTACGCTGAAATGGTGTTCACTGAGGTGTTGTGGCCGGACTTTCGCCGCGAGGATCTCTTCGACGCCATCGTCGAGTTCCAGCGGCGTGAGCGCCGTTTCGGTGCGGTGGACTCGTGACCTGGCGGCGCGGGGCGCTGATCATCGGCGGGGCGCTCTACCTGTTGCTGTGGGGTCTGGCACTCGACGGCGCGTCGAGTCTCGTGGCGCCTCTGGTCATCCCCCTGGTGCTCGTCGTGCTCGTCGTGCTCGGGGTGGCCCTGGACCGCTTTCTTGGCGTACCGCACCGGTCACCCCACTTCGACGGTGACGACGAGTCGACCACGTGACGAGGGAGTTCGACGACGACGCGGTGGTGCTGCGGACCTACAAGTCGGGGGAAGCCGATCGGGTGGTCGTGGCGTGGACGCGCACCCACGGGAAGGTGCGGGCGATC
>JAJZYE010000129.1 GCA_021806055.1 Actinomycetes bacterium
CCGTTCCAGCACGACGAGTCCTTCATGCACGGCTTCACCTGGGCCGGACACCCGGTGTCGTGCGCGGTGGCGCTGAAGAGCATCGACATCATGGAGAGTGAGCACGTCCTGGAGAACGTGCGAGCGAACGAGGAGTACTTCCACCAGAACCTGCTCGCCCTCAAGGACATCCCCATCGTCGGCGACGTGCGCGGCACCGGGTACTTCTGGGGCATCGAACTCGTCAAGGATCAGGAGACCAAGGAGACCTGGCAGGGCGAGGACGCCGAACGGCTCCTGCGCGGCTACGTCTCTCCCGAGATGTTCCGGCGCGGTCTGATCTGTCGCTCCGACGACCGGGGTGACCCGGTCGTGCAGTTGGCACCGCCACTCATCTCCACACGCGAGGACATCGACCTGATGGTCGGGATCCTTCGTGAGGTCTTCACCGGAGCCGCGAAGCTCTCCTGATCGTGCAGCCACCCCACTCCCTGTGGTGGTCAACCCTCGAAGCGCCGATCGTCCCACGACCGCCACTGCGTCGCCACCTCGACGTCGACGTGGCGGTCGTGGGCGGGGGCTTCACCGGCCTGTGGACCGCCCGCGAACTCCTGCGTCGCGACCCCACGCTGCGCGTCGCCGTGCTCGAGCAGTCCGTGTGCGGCTTCGGCGCGTCGGGGCGCAACGGAGGCTGGGCCTCGGCGCTGTACCCCCAGAGCGAGCGAACCATCATTGACGAGTACGGGCTCGACACCTTGGTCCACCTGCGACGGGTGCTCAACCACGCCGTCGGGGACCTGGGCGCGGCGGCTCACGAGGACGGCATCGACGCCCACTTCGCCCAGGGTGGGAACCTGACCTTCGCCCGCAGCGATCTCCAGGCGCAGCGCCTGCGCGCCCACGTCGAGGAGTCCCGCGACTGGGGTGTCACCCCCGCCGACCTGTCGTGGCTCGACGCGGACGCCGCCGCCGAGCGCGGTCGCGTCACCGAGAGCCGCGGCGCCACCTACTCGCCCCACTGCGCACGTCTGCACCCCGGGCGACTCGTGCGGGGACTGAGTGATGTCGTCGAGGCGCTCGGGGCCCACGTCTTCGAGAACACCCGCGTCGCTCGCGTGCGCCCCCGCCGATCCGCCAAGCCCGCCGAGGTGGTCACCGTGGGCGGGACCGTCCACGCTCGTTACGTCGTGCGTGCCACCGAGGGCTACACACCGACGCTGGCGGGCCAACGACGCACCGTCGTGCCGATCTACTCGCTCATGATCGCGACCGACCCGCTACCCGCCGCCTTCTGGAACGAGGTCGGCTTCGCGCGCGCCGAGACCTTCGCCGACGACCGCCACCTCATCGTCTACGGCCAGCGCACCGCGGACGACCGCCTCGCCTTCGGCGGACGCGGCTCGCCCTACCACTTCGGCTCCACCATCGAAGAGCGATTCGATGAGGATCCCAAGGTCTTCACCCTGCTCGAGAACACCCTGCACGAGCTCTTCCCGGCGCTCGACGCCGGGGTGGCGTTCCAGTGGGGCGGTCCTCTGGCGATGCCTCGCGACCTCTCGCCCTCGGTGCTGGTGGATCACGAGTCCGGGCTCGCCAGTGCGGGTGGCTACACCGGCGACGGCGTCGTGCTCAGCCGCGTCGCCGCGACGGCGCTCGCCGACCTCATCACGGCCCCCGACGTCGAGACCGACGTCACGCGCCTCCCCTTCGTCCAGCGCCCCCCACGACGCTGGGAGGTCGAGCCGCTGCGCTGGCTGGGCGTGAACGCCGGGCTGACGTTGGCGACCTGGGCCGACCACCACGAGCGACGCTACGGGACGCAGAGCCGCGCCGGCGCCGCGCTGGATCGCCTACTGAACTGACGCGCCGCGCGGCACCGTCGTCGTTGGGCCAGGGGGCGTACCGAAGCCCATGCCCAGCAGTGGCCCCAGGAGCGAGGAAATCGATGACGTGCCGAACACCCGACGAAGGGTGCGGGCGTTGATCGGCGTCACGTCGCGGCGCGGCGGTCCCACGACGGGAGCTGGCGCGTTGTAGGAGACGACCGTCGCCGTCAGGGTGGCGAGCGGCGTGGACGAACGCGAGTCCACGGTCGCGCTGGCTCCCGTGACCTCGCCCTGGCTCCCGGTCGTGATTGAGAATCGCAGCAGCCCACTCGACGGCAACGCGAAGGGCAGTCCGTTCGGGAGTGACACCGACGAACCCGGACGCGAGTACGTATAGGTCGTCGAGTACCCGCTATGGGTGACCGTGGTCGTGTAGCCAGTGATCAGATAGAGGTCGGGCTTAGTCAGCTCGAGCGACCACCCGTAGAGGTTCGGGACCCTGACCGGCGCCGCCAACCAGCCCACGCCGAGTATGGAGGGAAGGTTGGTGAACCCCAGGTACACGTGGTGTGGCAACACCCGCACGTCCATGGCGACACTGGCGACCGGCAGCGGTATCTGGACCACCGCGGCGGCCGAGTTGGTCGCGAAGTTGACGGCGACGTCGGCCGTGGCGTCGACGCTCGTGCCGGTGGTGAGGGTCACGCGCACGTCCGCGGTTCGCGGCGGGTACCCGTTGAGCGCCAGCGGATCCCTCGTGGTCGCCGACGGGTTGGTGTTCGTCGCCGCGATGACCACCCCAACGACGGTCAGTGCGACCGCCACCGTCGCCAGCGCCGCCGCTCCGATTCGATTCGCTCGGGCCATGGCGCCACCCTACCGGGGTGGGGAGTGGGCCCCGACACTACAAGGTCACCTCGGCCAAGAGTTGGATAAGCAGTTCGCGCGCGATGTTGCGCCCCGTCGCCAGGAACGCGATCCGCGACGTGGCGTCGCCCACGAGGTCGTCGGCCACCGCGGCGTACGCGGCGGCGGCGGAGCCCTCGAGGACGAGGCCGTTGGTCAGGGCCGCTTCGGCCACGGCTGCGCGAATCGCCGCCTCGGGCACCAGCACCAGGGGCGTGTGGAAGCGCGCGATGAGCTCATTGGTGATCGCTCCCTCGTCGCCGCCGCCGGCCAAGCCGTCGGCGATGGTCGCGTGGTGCACGACGTCCGCCATCGCCGTACCGCGCAGCACGTGGTACAGGGCGGCGCTCACCGCCGGCTGCACGCCGGTGACGCTCACGTCGTCCCGGCCGTGCGCCTCGCGCGAGAGCAGCACCCCCGACACCAGTCCGCCACCACCCACCGGGACCACGACGTGCTCGATCTCGGGCGCCTGGGCGAGCATCTCGTCGAACACCGTGGCCTGGCCCGCGATGACGTTGGTGTCGTTGAAGGGCGAGATGTAGCGGATCGACCGCTCGTCCGCCAGCGCCAGCGCGTGCGCCTGCGCCTCGTCGTAGGACGAACCGTACTGGATCAACTCGATCTCGTAGCGACGCAACGTGCCCACCTTGGCCGCCGAGGCGTTGGCGGGGACCACGACCGTCGCGGGGACGCCCAACAGCGACGACGCGTACGCGATGCCGAGACCGTGATTGCCCGCCGAGGAGGTGATGACCGCGCCGTGAGCGTCGTCGCGCCGCGCCGCGTCCAGTGCGCTGAGGGCGCCACGCACTTTGAACGAGCCGGTGGCTTGGAGACTCTCCAACTTGACCAGGACCCGCCGGCCACGAATCATGACATCCACGGTCGGGGTGGGAGTGAGATGATTCGCCACCACGCGCCGCGCGGCCTCCATCTGATCGGACGTGGGTGCGAGTACGTGTCGAATCATGAAAACCTCCTGGGACACCTTACCGTGAGCCCTTTTCGCGCTCGGGAGACCAGCCGGTAAGGTCGCCGCATGTCCTGGCTGTCGCGCGTGATTCTGATCTCGTCGCTCGCCTACGTCGGGACCATGTTCGACGACTTCTTCACCTTCGCCGCGCAACTGGTGGTCACCGAGCGCGCGCGCTACCGTCGCGTCTCGTGGGCCCAGGTGACGGGGGTCGTCGCGTTACTGGTCATCTCGGCCGCGGTGGGATCCGCTCTGGCGGGGGTTCCCCTGCGGTGGGTCGGGTTCGCGTGCGTGGCCCCATGGGCGCTGGCCGTCTACGCCTGGCGCCACCGGCGCGACGCGCGTGCGGCCCAGTTTCGCCGCGGTGCCCTGACGACGTTCGTCGTGACCCTGGCGCTCGGTGGCGACAACCTCGCCGTCTGGACTCCCCTCATGCGCGCGTCGGGTGCCGGCGGCGGTCTCGTCGACGTGACCGTCTTCGCGCTGTGGGAGATGGCGTTCCTGTGGGGCGCGCAGCGCCTCGCCGGACACCCGCGCGTCGTGGCGTGGGGTGAGCGCCACGCGCCGTCTCTCGTCCCGTGGGTCTACCTCGCACTCGGCGTGCTCGTCCTCGTCGAGTGCGGCACGCTCTGATTCCGGGCACCGGTTCCGCGCAGCACGGACACTAGCGTTGAGTGGTGTCCACACCGTCGGCTCGCCACACGCTCCGACGCCTGACCATCATCGTCGCCCTGCAGTGGACGGGTGCCACCCTGGGCCTGCCCCTGCTTCCGCTCTTCCTCGAGCACCGCGGCGGAACCCCGACGATC
>JAJZYE010000130.1 GCA_021806055.1 Actinomycetes bacterium
GTGTTCGTGAACGCCGACTTCCCCGACGAGGTGTTGGCGGCGTTCGAGGGATAAGCCTCCCCCAGCGCGAGTGCGGCGGTAGTATCGAACATATGTTCGTACTTGGCGTCGATCCCGGACTGACGCGTTGTGGGTTCGGTTTGGTCGAGGGCTCACTCGAGGACCCGGAGCGATTTCGCGCGGTGCGCGCGGGCGTGCTCGCCACGGATCCCGCGCAGCCCGTGGAGGGTCGTCTGGCGACCCTGCTGGTGGACTTGAGCTCGTTGCTGCACGAGACGCGGCCGGACGCGGTAGTGGTCGAACGGGTCTTCTTCCAGCGAAACGCTCGCACCGCCATCTCGGTGGCCCAGGCGAGCGGCGTCGCCATCGCCCTGGCTGGATCGCGTGCGATGATCGTGCGCCAGTTCACCGCCCAGGAGGTGAAGTTGGCCGTGACCGGCTACGGGGCGGCCAGCAAGAGTCAGGTGCAGGGAATGGTCGCGCGGCTGTGCGGACTAGCGGACGTGCCGCGGCCCGCGGACGCCGCTGACGCGCTGGGCCTGGCGATCACCTATTTCGTCACGACGCGCACCGAGCAGCGACTGGCGTCGGGGAGCCGGTCGTGATCGGGTGGTTGAGTGGACGGGTGGTGCATCAGCGGGCCGACGGGACGGTGGTGCTCGACGTGAACGGGGTGGGCTACCAGGTGCGCGTCGCCGCACTCGAGGTACCGCCGGTTGGCGTCGCCACGGACCTCTTCGTCGAGACCGTGGTGCGCGACGACGCGATCACCCTCTACGGGTTCGCGCGACTCGAGGAGCGTGACCTGTTCACCCTGCTCATGGCCACGCCCGGCGTGGGCCCTTCGACCGCCCTGGCTGCTCTGCGCACGATGACCCACGACGAGCTGATCAGCGCCATCGACGATGGTGATGTGCGGCGTCTGTCGAGCGTCCCCGGGATCGGCACCAAGACGGCTAGCCGCATCGTTCTGGAGCTGCGGGGCAAGGTGACCGGGATCGCGGACGTGGCCGCTCCCTCGTCCACCCCCCTGAGCGGCGCCGTCAGCGAAGCGTTGCGTACGCTGGGCTACAGCGCGAACGAGATCCACGCCGCGCTGCACGACGTGACTTTGCCCGACGATGAGGGCGAGGCGCTACGCGTCGCCCTGGCGAGGGTGCGTCACTCGTGACGCGCCGCGAGAGCGACCTGGCGTCGAGCGCCGTCGGCGGGGACGACGTGGACGACGTGGACGACGTGGACGATCACGTCGGCCTCGTCGCCCCGATCGCGGGTGATGGCGAACGCCGCGCCGAGGTCTCGCTCCGTCCCTCCTCGCTCTCGTCCTTCGTCGGTCAGCGCGAGCTGGTGAGCCACCTCGACATCGTGCTGCGCTCGGCGCGCGCCCGCGGCCAGGTCTGCGACCACCTCCTCTTCGCAGGGCCGCCCGGACTCGGCAAGACGTCGCTGGCCTCGATCGTGGCCCACGAGATGGACGCCGCGCTGCGCGTGACTTCGGGCCCGGTGCTCGCCCGCCCCGGCGACCTCGTGGCACTCCTGAGCGACCTGCGCGATGGCGACGTGCTCTTCATCGACGAGATCCACCGTCTCGGACGAGCCGTGGAGGAGGTCCTCTACCCGGCGATGGAGGACCGGCGACTGGACGTGATGATCGGTCGTGGACCGTCGGCGCGGGCGATCCGTCTCGACCTGGGGACCTTCACCCTGATTGGCGCGACGACACGTACCGGACTGGTGGCCGCTCCGCTGCGCGACCGATTCGGGTTCGTGGGTCAGTTGGACCTCTACGACTGCGAGGAGCTGTCGGTGATCGTGACGAGGTCGGCCGCTCTCCTGGGGGTGACCATCGAGGAGGACGCTGCTCGAGTCATCGCGGGGCGTAGTCGGGGTACGCCGCGCATCGCGAACCGCCTCCTGCGCCGGGTGCGCGACTTCGCGGCCGTGCGCGAGGAGCCGGTGGTGAACGGGGTCGTGGCGGCCGCGGCGCTCGACCTGTTCGGTGTGGACGAGGTGGGTCTGGACAAGATTGACCGGCGGATCCTCGGTCTGCTGTGCGGTCCGTTCTCGGGGCAGCCGGTGGGACTGGTGACCCTGGCCCACGCCTGCGGGGAGGAACCCGCGACCATCGAGGACGCCTACGAGCCGTACCTGCTGCGCGAGGGGTTCCTCGTACGTACCCCGCGCGGGCGCGTGGCGACCGAGCGCGGCTACCGCCACGTCGGCCGCACACCCCCTGGTGGCGGGCTGGTCTAGCTGAGCGCCGCGGACCGGCTAGGGTTTCGGTGGTCTATTGACGGAGGATTTCCACATGTTCGCAGCTTCGAGCGGTAGCTCGTCGTCGATCCTGATCATCTACGTGGTGGTCTTCGCAGCGCTGTACTTCCTGTACTTGCGGCCGCGCTCGAGGAAGCAGAAGGCCGCGCGGACCGCGGCGCGCAAGGTCGACGTGGGCGATCGCGCCCAGACTATCGGGGGCTTCGTGGGCACCGTGATCTCCCAGAACGACGAGCTGATCACGTTGCGCAGCGCGAGTGGAGTGGAACTCGACTTCGTGCCTTCGGCGATCGCCCGACGATTCGACCCGGTCGTGCCGGAGTCGCGTGACGACGATGATCACCCCGGCGACGGCGCCGCCGACGGCGATGGGGCCGCCGACGGCGATCACCAGTAATGGCCGCCCCGGTCGGCTCGCGTCGGTCACTGATCGTCAGCCTGGCGCTGACGATCGTGATCTCGATTGGGGCTCTGGTGACGACCCTCTCGATGGGCTGGGGACCGAAGTTGGGCCTCGACCTCGCCGGGGGACTCTCGGTGGTCTACAAGCCCGCCACCTCGGCGAGCAGCGCCGACATGCAAGAGGTCCAGACCATCCTGAGCAACCGCGTCAACGGACTCGGCGTCTCGGGGGCGCAGGTGAACCTGCAGGGTAAGGACGTCGTCGTGAGCGTGCCGGGTGTCTCGGACGCACGCCAGGTGCTGGCGACGATTGGCCAGACCGCGCAGCTGCTCTTCCGTCCGGTGCTATGCCAGGTGGCTCCGCCATCCAAGGCGGCTCACCCGGTCAAGAAGATCCCACCGTGCGCGAGCCAGTACCTGCTGAGCGCCGCGAACCTGAACGTGCAGCCCGCGCCCAACACGGTGGCGGGCTTCACCATGAACAACATCCCCGCGGACCCGGCCTTCACCTCGATCGCGACGACCAAGCCCGCTCAGGATGCCGCCAACAAGGACGTTATCCTGCCGGTGCTGGGCAGTCGTGGTGTGCGATACCTTCTGGGGCCGGCGCAGATGACCGGCCAGTCCATCGGCAAGGCCTTCGCCCAGCAGGACACCGCCGGCGCGTGGGTCGTCAACTACACTCTGACTTCCTCGGGCAGTCCGCTGTGGGACTCGGTGGCCCGCGCGAACTTCCACCAGCTGGTGGCCATCGAGCTCGACGGTGTAGTGCAGTCCGCCCCCGTGATCCAGCCGACGAACGCCTCACCGGCGAGCTTTGGGGGGTCGGGTCAGATTTCGGGCTCGTTCACCGAGACGTCGGCGAAGAACCTGGCCCTGGCCATGCAGTTCGGGGCCCTGCCCGTTCGCCTCGTCGCCCTGACCACCCAGACGGTGTCGCCGACCCTCGGCCACAGCGCCCTGGTGGCCGGCCTCGGAGCGGGTCTGGTCGGGCTGGCCCTCGTGCTGCTCTACACCATCATCTACTACCGGCTCCTGGGCCTGGTCATCGTGCTGGGCTTGGGCGTCACCGGGGCGCTCCTGTGGGCGATCATCTCGGCGCTGGGTCACACGGCCCTCGCCCCGAGCTTCACGCTGGCCGGCGTGACCGGGCTCATCGTGTCGATCGGCATCACGGTGGATAGCTACGTCGTGTACTTCGAACGATTAAAAGATGAGACGCGAGCGGGACGCTCGATTCGCACGTCGGTGGATCGGGGCTTTCGTTCGGCGTGGCGCACGGTGTTGGCCGCCGACACCGTCAGCCTGCTCGCCGCGGTCCTGCTCTACCTGATCGCCGTGGGCGACGTGCGGGGCTTCGCCTTCTTCCTGGGGTTGTCGACGATAATGGACATCCTCATCACGTGGTACTTCACGCGTCCGCTGGTCGTGCTCCTGGGCCGGCGAAGTGCCGGTGGCAACTCTGCGCTGTCGATGGCGGCCGGACTGGTGGCGGGAGGCACGCATGAGTGAGAACGTCGTCGTCGAGACCGCCACGGAGGCTCGGCACTACGGGCGGCTGGGCCGACTGTACCGCGGACTCACCACCGTCGACTTCGTGGGGCGCAAGCGCACCTGGTTCACGATCTCCCTGGTGATCATCGTCCTCGGCATGGGGTCGCTCGCCCTGCGCGGCTTTAACCTGGGGATCGACTTTCGCGGTGGCAGTTCGTGGGAGGTCCTGGCGCCGCACTCGTCGATCCAGGCGGTCACCAACGCGGTCGACGCCGCCGGGCTGTCCCAGCCCACCGTCGAGAAGTTGGGCAGTGAGACCTACCAG
>JAJZYE010000131.1 GCA_021806055.1 Actinomycetes bacterium
GTCACCGGGAGCTCGAGCCGGCGGCACGCCTGCTCGGGGCGTCGACGGTGGTGAACCTGGGACGGCCCGACGGCGAGGCTGAGAACGACCTCGCACTACGGGCAACCCTGGTGGAGTTGGTGCGCACGCGTCGTCCCGAGGTCGTGGTTGGTCCTGATCCGACGGCCACTTTTTTCTCCGGGGTGTACATCAATCACCACGATCATCGCGAGACCGGGTGGGCACTGCTGGACGCGGTCGCTCCCGCGGCGGCTATGCCGCTGTACTTCCCCGAGTGCGGCGCGCCGCATCAGGTTGGCCGCCTGCTTCTCTCGGGGACGCACGAACCCGACGTCGTGGCTGACGTGACGCGCGTGATCGATCGCAAGGTTGCGGCCGTACTGACGCACTCGTCCCAGTTGGCCGACGACAGGGAGGCAATTCGCGACGTGGTCTACGAGCGAGCGGCCCAGGCGGGTCGGCTGACGGGCGTCGCGTACGGGGAGGCCTTTCGGCACGTTGAACTCGACTTCTGACGATCCCTCGCTGGACGACGCGCCGATTCTGCACGTCGATCTGGACGCGTTCTTCGCCTCGGTCGAGATGCTGGACGACCCCAGTCTGCGCGCGCGACCACTCGCGGTCGGTGGGAGCGGGGAGCGGGGAGTGGTGGCGAGCGTGAACTACGAGGCACGCCGCTACGGGGTTCACAGTGGTATGTCGAGTGTGGTCGCCCGTCGACGCTGCCCTGACCTGTTGATCGTACCGGGCCACTTCGAGCGCTACGAGGCGTACTCGCGCGACTTCCACGCGGTGGTGAACGACCTCACGCCGACCTACGAGCCCCTCGGTCTCGACGAGGTCTTCGCCGATCTGCGGGGTCTCGCGCGACTCAAGGTACGACCACTGACGGCCGCGCGCGCCCTGCGTGAACGGGTGCGCGACGAGTTGCACCTCGAGTGCGGCGTGGGTCTGGCTCGGAACAAGCTCTTCGCCAAGCTCGCGTCACGACGGGCCAAGCCCTTCATCGAGAACGGTCAGGTGCGCGAGGGGCCAGGGGTCGTCTGGGTGAGTCCCGCGCACGAGGCAGCATGGCTCGAGGAGCTGCCGGTGCGCGCGCTCTGGGGTGTCGGCCCCGCGACGGAGTCGAAGCTGGGACAGCTGGGCGTGCGGTCCGTTCGCGACCTTCGCCGCATCGACGAGGCGGCTCTCGCGCGCTACGTGGGCTCGTCGATGGCCGCGACGCTGGTGGGCTTCTCGCGGGGGGAGGATCCGCGTGGAGTGGTCGTCGAGCGCGCCGCGAAGTCGCTCGGACACGACCAGACATTCGCCCGGTCGTTGACCGGTGCGGACGTGGTGCGGGCCGTCGGCCATCACGCCGGCGTCGTGTCACGGGCGCTGCGCGAGCGGCGCGTGGTGGCGCGCACTCTTTCGCTGCTGGTTCGCTTCGATGATCTGACCAGCGTCACGCGATCCCAGACCCTCTCGTTTGGCGTCGACGACACCGCGGCAATCGCGACGCTGGGCGAGGCACTGTTGGAGTCGATCCCGTCGCGTGGCGCCGTGCGACTCCTGGGCTTGTACGCGTCGTCGTTCGTGGCGCGTGAGGACAACGAGGTGCAGCTACGTTTCGCGTGGCCCGAGGGGGACGCCGCGCCGCGCGAGGACGGGCGGCGTCACCAGATCGGTCTCGAGGCTCTGCGCGACGCCGTGGACGAGGTGCGCGCGAAGTTTGGTGTGCGGGCGGTCGCGCGCGCGAGCGAACTCGGCCCCGAGGGTGTGCGTGTCGATCGACAACGCGGCGATGATCCCTTTGGGCCGCGACCGGGTGATGATCGCGGCGTGGTTAGTGGACCGTGACCAGCGTGCCGATCGGGGTCCAGGGCCAGACAGTCTTGGCCGAGGCGAAGGGCATCTCGACGCACCCCAGGCTCTGGGGCCACCCGTAGGTGGCGCGGATGAACCCGTGCAGGGCATCGCCACCGTTGAAGTACGAGACCCAGGGGATGCCCGGGTCGCTGTAGTGCGTGCCGTTCGGGTTGGTGCCCGACATCGTCTGGCTGACGTAGCGCAAGTAGACGGGGAAGGTGCCCAGCTGCGTCGGGTCGACGGAGATCCCCGTGTTGACGAGGGTCTGGAAGGTCCGGTGGCCGTTCACGTACAAGTCGAGGTGCTCGGGCTGGGTCGTGGTGACGTCGACGTAATCGTAGGGGTGGGTATCCACCTGGTTCGCGTCGACCGCGCTCAGCAGCGCGTTCCACGTCGCGGCGTCGGCAATGCCGGTGGTGGGGAGCTGGTGATCATTCTGGAAGGCCATCAGCGCCCCGGTGAGCAGGACGTTGTCCTGACCGAACTGCCACTGCGCGCTGAGCCGGGCGGGCAGTGAGGGGAAGGTCCACGTGAAGACCCCTGGGGTGGGTGCGGCCGGATCGCTGCTCGGCACCGTGGGGGTGAACGTGAGGGGGAGATAGTGCAGCGTCGCGAGCAACTGCTGTTCCCAGGCGAAGTCGGTGGACTCGTAGGCGACGTACGCTCGTAGCGAGGTGAAGCGACAGCCCGACGAGGCGCAGTTCACGCTCGACGGGACTTCGATTCGATAGGCCACGAGCGGCTGGAGTCGTTGGGGCGAGATGGCTTGGACTTCGCGCGGCCCGATCTGCTGCCACTGGGTGGTCAGCGGCGGGGTGATCGAGAGTGGCGGCAGGTTGCTCGCGGTCACGTTGGACGCGAAGCGCAGACGCACCAGCGGCATGCCATTGGACAGTGTGGTGGCGACGCTCGAGCGGACTTGCTGGGTGGCCACGGCCCCGGCGGACGTGGGTCCGAGCACCGTGCCGAGCAGGCCGAGCGTGACGCTCACGGTCAGGAGTGCGCGGCGAATCATCTAGTAATTCTACCTGACGACACGCCAGAAGTGTCATCGCCACGGCCGTCGCCAGGGTCGCGTGGCGCCACGCGCCGCGGGCGTCGCGCCAATCCTTACCCAGGACTTAGGAGCGCCGAGTCGCACCTTTGACCTCGCTGGGTAGGCTGTGTCGCGACATCGGCGCGAGTCGGTGACGATGGGACGTGGTGCGGTGGCTGGGCCGTCGAACGAGCGGGGACCAGTCACTGGTTCGCGTGGCGGGCCCGACCACGATCAGGCATCACGATCAGGCATCACGACCCGGCTTCACGACTCGGCATCACGACTACCACTACGAATGAGGTCACGTTGAGTACGACATCCCCCACCCCGACGCCGAGCAGTGAGAGCCGTGCGACGCCGCCGTGGCGTCAGCGACTGGCGACGTCGATCTCCATTCGCACCCAGCGGCGACGGTGGACCGATCGCGCGGGCACGTGGGACTCGCACAACGACACGGGGATGGCCAAGGTGGCCGCCGCCGCCATCGAGGCCGCCGACGTTCAGCCGGGGATGCGAGTCGTCGACCTGGGCTGCGGGGGCGGGCGACTGGCCCTGGCGCTCGCGCGCCGCGGTGCCGTCGTCGTCGGCGTGGACGTCAGTGACGCGATGATCGCACGCATGACGTCGCTCGCGGCCGACGAGGGGATGACCACGGTGAAGGGCGTCGTGTCGCCCGTGGAGCGCTTGTCGCTGCCCGAGGCGTCGGTGGACCTGGTTATCAGTAACTACGCCCTCCATCACCTGCGCGACGCCGACAAGGCGAAGGTTGTGCGCGCCGCCTACGGGTGGCTACGGCCCGGTGGCCAGCTGATCAACGCCGACATGATGCTGGGTCGCGGAGCGACCGCGCAGGACCGCCAGGTGATCGCGGGCAAGATCAAGGTGATGGCCCAGAAGGGGCTCCCCGGATACTGGCGGATCGCGAAGAACGCGGGGCGTTACCTGCTGCGTGTGCACGAGCGGCCGATCACGCCCGAGGCGTGGTCGCGCCTGTACGAGCAGGCCGGCTTCATCGATGTCTCGAGCGTCAACGTCGTGGCCGAGGCCAACATCGTTCGGGGCGTGAAACCTCGCGCGTAGCGTCACCCGGCCGGCGCGCCCGGGCAGGTGCCCGGGACGGGCGCGAGCGATGGGGCGCTGGTGATCGTCGCGAGTCCCGCGACGTCACCGGCATTCGCCAACGCGCTCAGGGCTGGTGGGGAGTGGTTGAGGTAGGCGTTGAGGAAGTCGATGGTGACGCGCGCCACCTCGTCACGGGCCGGTCCCGGTGGCACGTAGGCGCTGAGGTGAGTCTGTCCGATCATCGAGAGGTAGTACTTGGGCTCGGGCGCCTGGTTGTAGAGCGTGACGCTGCAGGTGACGGGGTTCATGACCTGATCGTTGGTCCCCTGCACCACCAGGAGCGGGACCGAGGGGCCCGTGAAGTAGGAGCCGCCGAACCAGCTCAGCTCGGCGCCCGAGAGGATGACCGCGGCGCGCACCCGCGCGTCGCGACAGCACGTGTTGGCGACGGCGGCGAGGCTGACGTCACCCCCGTCAGACTGTCCGATGACTCCGATGCGCGAGGGGGCGATCAGGTCGCTGAGGATGCCGCCGGGCCGCGCGCT
>JAJZYE010000132.1 GCA_021806055.1 Actinomycetes bacterium
GCTCACCGACGGCCAGGGTCGCACGGTGGACTTCACCAACGTGGTGCTGATCATGACCAGCAATCTGGCCGGCGACCCCCTGGAGTTCTTCCGCCCGGAGTTCGTGAACCGCATCGACGACATCATTCGCTTCCGTCCCCTGGACGAGGCGGACCTGTCGGTCATCGTCGGGATCCAGCTCGGGCACCTGCGCCAGCGCCTGGCCGAGCGGCGCCTCGTGCTCGACGTCACGCCCGCGGCGGCTTCGTTGCTGGCCCACGAGGGGTACGACCCCGACTACGGGGCGCGGCCGCTCAAGCGCGTCATCCAGCGCCGCCTGGAGGACCCCCTGGCCCTGGCCGTGCTCGAGGGCGTCTACAAGGAGGGCGACGTGATCACGGTCGACGTGCTCGAGGGCGTGCTGACCTTCCGCTAGACGCGACGCGCTGGCGCGGCCGCGGGCTCGTCCGGTCGCCTCGCGCTGGGCGCCGTCGCGTCGGCCCGGGTAGCGTCGCCGGTGGGATCGAGGGGAGACGATGGGCACGGGTGGCGTGACGGCGGTGCTGGGTGGTGGCGCGATGGGCCGGGCCATTCTGGCCGGTGTGGTGGCGTCGGCCGGCGCCGGCGCCGAGGTCCGCGTGACGACCCGCTCGCGCGCCGGTGCGGCGCGCGTCGCGCCGTCGCCCGGGGTGACGGTGTGGGACCTCGAGGACGAGCCCGACGCCAACCGGATCGCGGTGCGCGGCGCCGCCCTGGTGGTGGTGGCCGTGAAGCCGCGAGCGGTGGGCGAGGTGCTGGGTGCGGTGCGTGACGATCTCGCCCCCGGCGCGGTGGTGGTGAGCGTGGCCGCGGGCGTCTCGCTCGCGGCGCTGGCGCGCACGCTGCCCGCGTCGGTGGCGGCCGTGCGGGCCATGCCCAACACGCCGATCGCGATCGCCCACGGCGTGACCGGCCTGGCCGGAGGCGAGCGCGTGACCGACGCGCAGTGGTCCCTGGTGCGAACGGTGTTCGAGAGCGTCGGGATGGTCGTGACGCTGGACGAGTCGCGCCTCGACGCGCTGGGGACGGTGTCGGGATCGGGGCCCGCCTACCTCTACTTCGTGGTTGAGCAGCTGATCCGTGCGGCGCGCACGCTGGGCTTCTCGCCCGAGGAGGCGTCCCGTTTGGTGATCGCGACCTTCGTGGGCGCGGCGTCACTCGTGGCGCGCACCGGTGACGCGCCCGAGGAGCTGCGCCGTCAGGTCACGAGCCCCGGGGGCACCACGGAGCGCGCGATCGCGGTGCTCGACGACGCCCACCTCGACGAGCTCTTCGTGCGGGCGTGCGCGGCGGCGCTGGCGCGCACGCGCGAGCTGGCCACCGAGGTCGACCGGCGCGGGTGAACGGGCGAGGGTGCGCGGTCGCCACGACGCGCTCGCCGCACCGGGAGGTCGCGCGGAGGTGGTCGGGTAGACTGGGCCGAGGCCGTCGTCGAGGAGTTCCGTTGCCCGCAACCGTCGTAGTGGGGACCCAGTGGGGGGACGAGGGCAAGGGAAAGTTGACCGACCTGCTCGCCCGTGAGATGGACCTGGTCGTTCGCTACCAGGGTGGCCACAACGCGGGGCACCGCATCGTGGTCGACGGCGAGGCCACCGCGCTGCAGCTGGTCCCCTCGGGTGTGCTCTACGAGCACATCACGCCGGTGATCGGCAACGGGGTGGTCGTGGACCCCGCGGTGCTGCTCGGCGAGCTCGACGCGCTCGCGGCCAAGGGCGTGGACGTGTCGCGCGTGGTCGTGTCGGGCAACGCCCACCTGATCATGCCCTACCACCAAGAGCTCGATCGGCTGACCGAGCGGTTCCTGGGCAAGAACGCGCTGGGCACCACCAAGCGCGGCATCGGTCCGGCCTACGCCGACAAGGCCTCGCGGGTGGGGCTGCGGGTCCAGGACCTGCTCGACCCCAAGATCTTTCGACAGAAGCTCGACGTGGTGCTGCACGAGAAGAACCTGGTGCTCACCAAGGTCTACAACCGGCCCGCGCTGTCGGCCGAGGAGCTGGCGTCGACCTACCTCGAGCGCTACGCGCCGCGCGTGGCCCCGATGGTCGCCGACACGGTGTCCCTGCTGCACGAGGCGCTCGGGCGCGGCCAGCGCCTGCTGCTCGAGGGTGCCCAGGCCACCTTCCTCGACCTGGACCACGGAACCTACCCCTTCGTCACGTCGTCCAACCCGGTGGCCGGCGGCGCCTGCACCGGGTCGGGCCTGGGCCCGCGCGACCTGAGCGCCATCGTGGGCATCGCCAAGGCGTACGTGACGCGCGTGGGCGCGGGCCCCTTCCCGACCGAGGTGCACGGCGACCTGGCCGACCGGCTGGTCGAACGGGGCCAGGAGTTCGGCACCAACACCGGGCGCCGACGCCGCGTCGGCTGGTTCGACGCGGTCCTCGGCCGCCAGGCGGCGCGGCTCAACTCCCTGACCGAGATCGCCCTGACCAAGCTCGACGTGCTCGACGATCTCGACGAGATCCGCGTCTGCGTGGGCTACGAGGCGGGGGGCGTGCGCTACGACCACCCGCCCTACCACCAGTCGGTCTTGCACGAGGTCGCGCCGATCTACGAGACCCTGCCCGGGTGGCGCCAGGATCTGAGTGGGGTCACCGCCTACGACGAGCTGCCCGGTGCGGCGCGCGACTACGTGCGTTTCCTCGCCGACGCCATCGGGGTGCCGATCACCGTGGTCGGGGTGGGCCCCGGGCGCGAGCAGTTCGTCCGTCCATCGTGACGCGCTGCGTCGTCGTCGGGGGCGGGGCGCGCGAGCACGCCCTGGCCTGGGGGCTGTCGCGCCACGCCGAGGTGGTGGTGACCCCGGGCAACGCCGGTATCGCCGCGCACGGCATCGCCTGCACGCCGACGCCGGCGGTGGAGCTCGACGCTGATCTGGTCGTGATCGGGCCCGAGCAGCCCCTGGTCGAGGGACTGGCCGACGAGCTGCGCGCGCGCGGCGTCGCGGTGGTGGGACCGGGCGCGGCGGGCGCGCGCCTCGAGGGGTCCAAGGCGTACCTGAAGGAGTTCCTGGTGGCCGCGGGCGTGCCCACCGCCGCGCACGGCACCTTCCACGATCTCGCGTCCGCGGCGGCGCACCTGCGCGCGAGCGCCCCGCCCTACGTCATCAAGACCGACGGCCTGGCGGCGGGCAAGGGCGTGCTGGTGACCGACGACCTCGCGGTGGCGCTGGACGACGCACGCGCGAAGCTCTCGGGCTCGGCCTTCGGCGCGGCGGGCTCCACCGTGGTGATCGAGGAGGGCCTGCTCGGCGAGGAGTGCTCGCTGCACTTCCTCTGCGCCGGCGGGCGCGCGCGCCTGCTCGCGCCGGCCCAGGACTTCAAGCGGGTCGGCGACGGTGATCGCGGGCCCAACACCGGCGGCATGGGGGCCTACGCCCCGATGACCTCGCTGAGCGCCGACCAGCTGAGCGAGGTGCGCGAGCTCATGATCGAGCCGACGCTGGCCGAGCTCGCGCGACGCGGGATCGACTACCGCGGCGTGCTCTACGCCGGCGTGATGCTGACGGCGCGCGGCGTGCGGTTGCTCGAGTACAACGTGCGCTTCGGCGACCCCGAGGCCGAGGTGCTGGTGCCGACCATCGGCGCCGACCTGCTCGAGCTGCTGGGCGACGTGGCCCGGGGCCACGTGACGAGCGACCCGGTGCCCGTCACGCGCCACGCGGTGACGGTGGTGCTGGCCGCCCACGGCTACCCCGGGGCCCCCCGCGCCGACGACACCATCGCCGGGCTCGGCGAGGACGGCCAGCTGGCGCAGCCCCTGGACGACGTGGTCGTGTTCCACGCGGGGACGCGCCGACGCGCGGACGGCTCGTTCGTCACGGCCGGGGGGCGCGTGCTCGCGGTGAGCGCGAGCGGGGCGACCCTGGACGAGGCGCGCCGGCGCGCCTACGCCGGCGCCGACGCGATCTCCTTCTCCGGCAAGGTGTCGCGCCGCGACATCGCGGCTCGGACGGCGTCGTGATCGGGCGCTACGCCCCGCGTGACGCCGCGGCGCTGTTCAGCGACGCGACGCGTTTCGACACGATGCTCGAGGTCGAGCTCCTGGCCGTCGAGGCCCTGGCCGCGCGCGGCGTGGTGCCCCCCGACGACGCGACCGCGCTGCGTCGGCGTCGCCCGGTGGTCGACGAGGACTTCGTCGAGCGCGTCGCCGCGCGCGAGGCCGTCACCCACCACGACACCGCGGCCTTCGTGGACGTGGTCCACGACGCCATCGGCGGGCCCGAGGCCGCGTGGATCCACTACGGCCTGACCTCCTCGGACGTGGTGGACACGGCGCTGTGCGTGGTCCTGACGCGCGCGGTGGACCTGGTGATCGACGCCGCGCGCGAGCTGCGCGACGCGCTGGCGCGCCGGGCGCGCGCCACCATCGACTGGCCGATCACGGGGCGCACCCACGGGATGCACGCCGAGCCCACCACCTACGGCGCCAAGTTCGCCCTGTTCGCCCTGGCGGTG
>JAJZYE010000133.1 GCA_021806055.1 Actinomycetes bacterium
AGGTCATCTTCGAGGAGTTCAAGGGCACGGGCAACATGGAGCTGAAGCTCGACCGTCGCCTCGCCGAGCGCCGGCTCTACCCGGCCATCGACGTCAACGGGTCGTCCACGCGCCACGAGGAGTTGCTGTTCGCGCGCGAGATGCTGCCTCAGGTGTGGAAGCTGCGCCGGGTGCTGAACGGCCTGGCGTCCGAAGGGCGCGACGCGGCCGGGCTGGAGCTGCTGATCGACAAGCTGAAGTCCACCCGTTCCAATGACGAGTTCCTCAGCGAGATCGCGCGAGGACCGAATCCCACCAGCTGAGCGACCACTAGACTGACTGTTCGCACCAAGGAGCCTCATGAAGACTGATATCCACCCCCACTACGGCGAAGCGACCGTCACCTGCTCGTGCGGCAACACCTTCGTGACCGAGTCCACCAAGTCCGAGTTGCACGTCGAGTTGTGCAACCTGTGCCACCCGTTCTTTACCGGCAAGCAGAAGCTCGTGGACACCGGTGGTCGCGTCGAGCGCTTCAACCGTCGCTACGCGCAGAAGACCGCCAAGACTCGAGCTCCGCGGGCCTAGGTCCGCGTCGCGTCGCCGTGGTGCACTCCCTCGACGACACCCTGGCGTCCCTCGAGGACGAGTTGCACGCGGTCGAGTTGGCGCTCAGTGAGCCCGACGTCGCTGAGGATCTCTCACGCCTGCGCGACCTCTCGCGCCGCTTCAAGGACCTCGCCGAGATCAACGCGGCCTGGACGGCCGTGAAGGGGGCGCGCGAGGACGTCGCCACGGCCCGCGAACTGCTCAGCGCCGCCGCGGGTGAGGAGCGCGAGCAGTGGCGCGAGGAGTTGAATGACGCCGAGGCCCGCCTCGCCGAGTCGAACCTCGCACTCGAGACGCTCCTATTGCCGCGCGACCCCAACGAGGGCCGCAACGTGATCCTGGAGATCCGCGGCGCGGAGGGCGGTGAGGAGGCGAACCTCTTCGCGGCCGACCTCGCGCAGATGTACCGCCGCTACGCCGCTCTGCGGGGCTGGAAGGTGGAGGTGGTCGAGGAGCGCTCCTCGGAGCAGGGCGGACTCGACGAGGCGATCTACATCGTGCGCGGCGACGACGCCTGGTCGCGACTCGAGCAGGAGGCTGGCGTGCACCGCGTGCAGCGCGTGCCCACGACCGAGGCCAAGGGCCGCGTGCACACGTCGTCGGCCACCGTGTCGGTGCTGCCCGAGGCCGAGGAGGTCGACGTCGCGATCGACCCGAACGACCTGAAGATCGACGTCTACCGGTCCTCGGGTCCCGGTGGCCAGAGCGTCAACACCACCGACTCCGCGGTGCGCGTGACCCACCTGCCCACGGGCATCGTCGTGTCGATGCAGGACGAGAAGAGTCAGATCCAGAACCGGGCCAAGGCCCTCATCGTGCTGCGCTCGCGACTGCTCAAGGCCGCCCAGGACGCCCGGGCCAGCGAGATCGGCGACCTCAAGCGGTCCCAGCTCGGGGGTGGGGGTCGCAGTGAGAAGATCCGGACCTACAACTTCAAGGAGAACCGGGTCACCGATCACCGCATCAACCTGACCGCCTACACGCTGGACGCGGTGCTGAACGGCGACCTCGACCCGTTCGTCGACGCGCTGATGGCCGACAAGCGGGCGCGCCAGCTGGCCGAGAGTGGCGGTGGACGCTAGCCGCGCGCGCCGCGCCCTCGTCGACGCTGGAGTGGCGCCGCACGAGGCTCGTTGGCTCCTCGAGGAGTACGCCGACGATCCGGCGGCCCTGGCCACCGCGGTCGAGCGCCGCCGGTCGGGTGAGCCCCTGCAGTACGTGCTGGGGCACTGGCCGTTTCGCGACCTCGACCTCGTGGTGGACGCGCGGGCGCTGATCCCGAGACCCGAGACCGAGTGGCTGGTCGACGTCGCCTGGGCTCAGGTGCGCGAGCGCGCGACGCTGCGCGTGCTGGATCTGGGGTGCGGTTCGGGCGCCATCGGCCTGGCGCTGGCCGACGAGGCCCGTCGGCGCGGGGTCGCGCTGTCGCTGGTGGCCGCCGACCGCTCGCCCGACGCGCTGGCGCTGTGCGCGCTCAACGCCGCGCGCGTCCACCTGTCGCCCACGCTGGTGGTCTCGACCTGGTTCGACGACCTCGACGTCGCGTGGCGCGGCACGTTCGACCTCGTGGTCACCAACCCGCCCTACGTGAGCCGGGCGCAGTGGCCGGACCTGGCCGCGGAGCTGGCCTTCGAGCCGGTCGAGGCGTTGGTCGCCGCGGACACGCCGGCCGCAGCGGGCTTCGCCGACCTGGCGGTCATCATCGCGTCGGTACGTGACTGGCTGGCCCCCCAGGGCGTCCTCGTGGCCGAGCACGGCGCCGATCAGGGCGACGCGGCGACGCGGGCCGCGCACGACGCGGGCTTCACGCGGGCGCGCGACTACGAGGACCTGGCCCAGCGGCCCCGCGTGCTGGTGGCGTCGGCGTGAGTGAGTTGCGCGTGTCGCGGGCCGTAACCCTGCTGGGCGAGGGCGCCGTGGTGGCGCTGGCCACCGACACCGTCTACGGCCTGGCGGCGTCGCTGGCGCACCCCGGTGCACTGGCCGCGCTCTTCGCCCTCAAGCGACGACCCGGGAACGTGGCGCTGCCGGTGCTGGTGGACGGCGTCGCCCAGATCGAGGCGCTGGGCGTCACCTGGCCCGCTCGAGCGGCGCGGCTCAGCGGCGCCCTGTGGCCGGGAGCGCTCACGATCGTCGTACCCGCCCCCGCGTCGCTGGCGCGCCTGGTGGGCAGCGCGAACGCGTCGGTGGGCTTTCGCTGCCCCGGCGACGACGAGCTGCGCCGCCTGCTCACGCGCACCGGGCCGCTCGCCGTGTCGAGCGCCAACGAGCACGGCGAGGCGCCGTGCACGACCGCCGCCCAGGTGCGCGCGGCCTTCGCGGGCCGCCCGCTGGCCGGCGTGCTCGACGGGGGAGTGCGCGACCGTCCGGTGTCCACGGTGGTCGAGCTGGTCGGGGACTCGTGGCACGTGCGCCGTGAGGGCGCGCTGGCTCGCGAGGTCCTGGCCGACCTGCTGGGTCAGGCCGAGGGTCGCTCCGGCGGCCAGTGACGCACCCACGACGCCGCACGCTTCTCCAGGAAGGCGGCCATCCCCTCGCGCGCGGCGTCGCGGGCGAAGAGCTCGACGGAGGTCGCCGTGGCCGCCGCGAGCGCGTCGTCGAAGGAGCGGTCCGCCACGTCGTAGGTGAGAGCCTTGGCGACACCGAGGGCCGTGGGCTCACCAGCGAGCAGGTCGTCGAGTACGGCGTCGAGTTCCGCGTCGAGCTCGTCGGCGGGGAGGGCGGCGTTGATCAGCCCGAGGCGCGCGGCGTCGGCGGCGGCGAAGCGCCGCCCGCGCAGGAAGGCCTCGCGAGCGTCGCCCGCGCGCATCTTGGGCAGGCAGACGACCGAGATGATGGCCGGGGCGACGCCGACGCGCACCTCGCTGAAGGCGAACTGCGCGGTGTCGAGGGCCAGCGAGATGTCCATCACCGCCGCCAGGCCGACTCCGCCGGCGACGCAGTGGCCGGCGATGCGCCCGACGAAGATCGTGGGGGAGCGTCGTACCCGGGCCAGGAGGTTGGCGAGTCCCGCACCCGGTCCCGCGGCGTCGGCGCCGCCCGCGTCGGCCGCCAGGTCGGCGCCCGCGCAGAAGACGCGCCCGCGGTTGGTGAGCACGACCACGTGCACGCGGGGGTCGTGCTCGATCGTGTCGAGCGCCGCGTGCAGCGCCCCCAGCGTGTCGCGACTGAGGACGTTGCGGTGTGCCTCGTCGGCCAGGGTGATCGTGGCGACGGGCCCGTGCAGGTCGAGCTCAACCACGGTGACGCCCCGGGGGTGGTCCGAGTGTCGGTGGGCCGGCGAAGACTTGCGCTCGCTCCAGCCAGTGACGCCCGAGGTCGCCGGCCACGAGCGAGGTGTCGTCGACGTGGCGGCGCTGGGTGACCACGAGACAGAACTCCTCGGCCGGGCCGGTGATCACGTCGTCGGCGTCGTCACCCCAGGTCCAGGTGGCCCCCGACGGGGCGCGTAGGGCGAGGCCGACCCGGCCGGGAGGCGGCTCCTCGCCGCGCACGCGGTAGGACCAGTCACGCGTGCGGTACCCGAGCTCGGCGACGTGGCGCACACGGTCGGTCGCCGCGCGCGTGACGCCCAGGGCGTCGGCGACGTCCACGCCGTGCGCCCAGGTCTCCATCAGTCGGGCGCGCAGGAAGGAGAACGCCCCCATCGACGGGCCGTACCAGGGGACCCGGGTCGTGGGGTCCAGGGAGGCGGCGGCAGCCAGGAGACGGGTGCGCGCACGTCGCCAGGTCGCGAGTTGCGCGTCGGTGTTCAGGGCGCGAAAGGCACCGAGCGTGAAGGCGTCCACCCCCTCGGCCTGGGCGGCGCGGTAGAGCTCGCCGGCGTCGGTGACGAAGCCGTCGGGGTCGACGAGCGCG
>JAJZYE010000134.1 GCA_021806055.1 Actinomycetes bacterium
GGGGGCACGCCGCGGGGGCCCGGGCCACGAGCACGGCGGTCCCGGGGGCCACTTCCGGGGAGGCTCTCTCCGGCGCGAGGGGCGCCGCCAGCGCCGGGGCGACGTGCGCGCGGCGGTGCTGGTCCTGCTCGAGGAGCAGCCCCGCAATGGCTACCAGCTGATCCAGGAGCTCACCGAGCGCTCGAACGACGCGTGGCGACCGAGCCCCGGCTCGATCTACCCCGTACTCCAGCAGCTGGAAGACGAGGGCCTGGTCGAGGTGGCCCCCGGAACCGGGCGCTCCTACGCGCTCACCAGCGCCGGACGCGCCCTGGTCGCCGAGCAGCGCGAGCAGCTGGGCCGGCCCTGGGAGAGCGTCGACGGCTCGGGGGGTCCCGCACGCGAGCTCATGGGCACCGCACGCCAGGTGATGCTGGCCTCGCGCCAAGTGCTCCTGGCCGGCTCCGAGAGCCAGGTGGCCCGCGCCACGGCGATCCTCGTCGAGACCCGCCGTACGCTCTACGGCATCCTCGCCGAGGGTGACACCACCCCCGGCGCCTGATCCACCGCGGCGCCCCGTCGAGGGGCGTCGCCGCACGGCGGAAAGAATGAATTTTCGCCCGGCGGCGCATGTCCGTGGGTACGGTGGAGTGGGAGCGGGTCGACTCGAGGGGGGAACAGGTATCGTGTCGAACCTCAGTGAGGTGCTGTCCACGTTGGACCTCGTCACCACGTCACCGGTCGGGTGGGTGCTCTTCGATACGGACCTGGTGGTACGCGACTGCAATGACGCGGCGCTGGCGCTGTTCGCCGTGACGCGCGACGAGATCCTCGGTCGTTCGCCCCGCGAGCTGCACTGGACCGCCGAGCGTCTCGACGGTGAGGCGACGGACCAGCCGGCCGCACGCACCCTCGCGACCGCCCAGCCGACCTTCGCCACCGTCCTCGGGCTCAGTGTGGGGGCGCGTCGCTTCCGGTGGCTCTCGATCAACACCTACCCCGTGGTGGACGCACAACGCGTGAGCGGGGTGGTGTCCTCCTACGCCGACGTGAGCGACGCCGTGCGCACCCACCGCAACCTCGACGTCTCCCTCGCGGTAAGTCAGATCTCTCGATCCGTCGAGCGCGACGTCGACTACCTCGACCAGCTGTGCCTGGCTCTGGTCCACCGGGGACACTTTCCCCTAGCGTTCCTCACTCGCAACGTCGCGCGCGACACCGTGATCGCCCACGCCGCCGGACTGGTGCGCGAGCTGCGCCAGGTGGTGACGGCCTCACCCGCGGCGGCGATGAGCGGGCGGGGGCTCACCGGGCTCGCGATACGCGGGGGCGAGCCCCAGATCGCCAACCACGCGCTCGACGACCCGCGCCTCACCGTCTGGCGCGAACCGATGGCCGCGCTGGGACTGCGCTCGATGATCGCGATCCCCTTCGCGACGGCCGGCGCCGCGCTGGTGCTCCACGTCCTCTCCCACCACGAGGACGAGTTCGACGAGACGACCGTGCGGGGCCTCGAGGCCGTGGTGCACGAGATCGATCTCGGTATCCGTCACGTCACGGCGAGCGAGCGGTTGCGCGAGGCCTTCGACGGCACTCTGGCCGCCCTGGCGGAGATCAGTGAGGCTCGTGATCCCTACAACGCCGGCCACCAGCGCGGCGTCGGCACGCTGGGCGAGGCCATCGCGCGCCAGCTCGGTCTCGACCGGGCGATGTCCACCCTGGTACGCCAGGCGGGCGAGGTTCACGACATCGGCAAGGTGGTCGTGCCCGCCGAGATCCTCACGCGGCCCGGCGCCCTCAGCGAGCTCGAGTTCTCGCTCATTCGGGGCCACTGCGAGACCGGATCGCAGATCCTGCGCCACGCCCGTCTGCCGTGGCCTATCGCCGAGGTGGCCCTGCAGCACCACGAACGCCTCGACGGCTCGGGCTACCCACAGGGACTGCGCGACGGCGACATCATCGCGCCCGCGCGCATCATCGCGGTGGCCGACACCGTCGAGGCCATGACCCACCACCGGCCCTACCGCCCGGCCCGCACCCTCGACGACGCCCTGGCCGAGATCACCGGTGGCGCCGGGGTGCGCTACGACGCCGACGTGGTCGCGGCGTGTCGCGCCGTGTTCGACGACGGCTTCACCTTCGCGCGCGAGACCGCCTCGACCCCGAGGCGCGACGGCGACGACGGCCGCGAGTAGCGCCGACGCCGTGGCGTCGGCGCTAGCCCCCCGACGTCACCGTCGCCGAGCCGTGCGCCGGTCGCAGCGCGTTGGGCCGCAGGCTCATGGTGAAGAAGTCCCGGTTCCACCAGCTGGCGAAGTACCGCGACGGCGGCCCGTTCATGGAGTTCAACAGGCTGACGCCGTTCGCGCCGGTGACCGGAGCGTTGAGCGCCCCGTTGAAGACCGAGTACTGCACCCAGTCGGTGTTGATGTCCAGCTGCATGCCGCGTACCGCCCCGGCGCGCACCAGCACGTTGGCCAGGTCGGTGATCGACATGGCGGGGCCGCCCACGTAGATGATCGCGCCGTCCTTGGTGACCCCGAGACCACTGCGCCACACGTTGAAGGTCCCCCCGAGGGTCGCGCCCCACAGCGCCGGGTTGGAGAGGTCTCCCACTGGGCGCCCGTTGTTCACCAGCAGGCGCAGGTTCTGGCGCACCGACGCGATCTTGTTGGACATGGTAAAGCCCGGCGTGCCCCACGTCCCCAGAGTCATCGTCCCGTCCTTGAAAATCACGACCGACGCGGCGCCGCGGCGCAGCGGGATGATCATGTGGCCCTGGGTGTAGTAGCCGCCCTGGGCGTCCTGCATGCGAAAGCCCGCGTTGAACGCCGCGACCAGGGTGCGCGACGCCGCCGTCGTGATCGGCGCGGTGTAGGTGAAGTGGTACGGGCCACCGGGGATGTACGAGCCGGAGTAGAGCTGGGCGCGCAGCAGGGTCGTGTCCATCCAGGCGACGCCGACGACGTAGCTCGTGTTGATGTTGTTGGGGCGCACGAACGCCTCGTACACCGTGGGCACGCCAGTCGCGGTGCGTCGCCCGACGGCGTGCCACACCCCCTCACCAGGTAGCGGGTGCGCCGCGGGCGAGATGATCGGAGGCGGCTCGGGGAGGTGGCCCGCCGCGGGGACCACGACACGCGTGGGGCCCGAACCGAAGGCACTGAGGGGGGGCTTGCCACCGACCTTGGGCGGGTTCAACTTGTAGTACTCGGTCTCGGCCCAGGTCACGAACGCGCCGATCCCGTGGCTGCGGCCCCACTCGGCGGCGCGCGCCATGTAGGACACGCCGTAGGTGGGGTTGTTCAGCGCGAAGGCCAGCGTGATCCCGAGGTAGCCGAACCACCCGATAGTGATAGCGGCCAGCAGGGCGATCGCTCGACGCCGCCAGTAGGTGCGCGGGGGGAGACGATGGCTTCGCGGGGCGCTCGGCGGCCGGTAGGCGGGTCGGGCGTAATCCATGGGTTCCCATTCTGGCACCGCGCGGGTGGCGTACCGCTCGCGCCACGGCGATTCTTAGGCCCGCGGCGCGCATTCTTAGGCGCGCTTTAGCAAAGGTCCCAGGCCATCAGGCCCGACGCAACGGCGTCATGGCCAACACCAGCTGCTTGGTCCCGTGTTCGGCGAAGGTCACGGTGGCGCGCGCGTGGTTCCCCTCGCCCGCGGTCGCCACGACCACGCCGGCGCCGTAACGATCGTGCACCACGGCGTCGCCCGCGACCAGGCCGAGACGCTCGGCACCGGTGGAGCGCACCGGTGGCGCTGCCCCCGACCCGTAGGCGCGGCCCTCGGTGAAGGTCGTGGTGCGACCGAGGAATCCCTCCTCGCCTCGCGCGGGACTGGCGGACGCGCGCGGACGCGGCGCACTGGCGGACAGGTCGCGCACCAGGCCCGGCGGGATCTCGGCGAGGAAGCGGCTGGCCAGGGCGTCGGTCCGCGACCCCCACTGGGTGCGGCTCCAGGCGTGGGTCAAGATGAGGTGCTCCTTGGCGCGCGTGATCCCCACGTAGCACAGGCGCCGCTCCTCCTCGAGCTCGTCGTCGCTGCTCAGCGCGCGCCGGTGGGGGAAGATGGTCTCCTCGAGCCCGGTGATGACCACCACCGGGAACTCCAGCCCCTTGGCCACGTGCAGGGTCATCAGCGACACCGCCCCGGCTCCGGGGTCGAGCTGGTCCGCGTCCGAGACCAGCGCCACGCGCTCGACGAACTCCTCCAGCGTGTCGTACTGGCTGGCCGCCGAGGCCAGCTCGCCCAGGTTCTCCAGGCGCGAGAGGCCCTCGTCACTGTTCTCCGCGCGCAGCGCGTCGCCGAGCCCACTCTCGCGCACGATCGCGTCGATCATCTCGCGCGGCGAGAGATCGTTGGCGAGCGCGCGCAACTCCTCGAGCACCAGGGCGAAGCGCGCGGCA
>JAJZYE010000135.1 GCA_021806055.1 Actinomycetes bacterium
CGCCGTGGCCCCCGGGCGCTGTTACCGGCGTGACACCCCCGACGCCCGACACCTGGCGGTGTTTCACCAGATCGAGGGTCTGGTGGTGGACCGCGACGTGAGTTTCGCGGACATGGCTGGCGTGATCGAGACCTTCACGCGCGCCTACTTCGGGCCCGACATCACCTCGCGCTTGCGACCCGCCTACTTCCCCTTTACCGAGCCGTCGGCGGAGTTCGAGATCACCTGCACGATCTGTCGCGGGGCGGGTTGTCGCACGTGCTCCTCGACGGGGTGGATCGAGCTCGGGGGGTGCGGCTTGGTGGATCCGGCCGTCTTCGAAGCGGTGGGCATCGACGTCGAGCAGTGGCAGGGTTTCGCCTTCGGCTTCGGCATCGATCGGTGCGCGCAGATGCGCTTTGGCATCGCGGACATGCGGGCGCTCGTGGAGAACGACGTGCGGTTCCTGGAGCAGTTCTCGTGAGGGTCGCGCTGTCGTGGCTCCGCGAGCTCGTCGATCTGCCCGAGAGCGCGGACGAGCTACGCGAGGTGCTGGACGACCTGGGCCTGGTGGTGGAGGCGATCGACCGGGTGGGCGAGCCACTCGACGAGGTCGTGGTCGCGCGCGTCGATGAGATCCGACCCATCGCCGGGGCCGACCGGATCCGTCTCGTCGTCGTCGACGCCGGCGACGGCCCGCTCGAGATCGTGTGCGGGGCGACGAACTTCGGCGTGGGGGACCACGTGCCACTCGCGCGAGTGGGGGCCGTGCTGCCCGGTGAGTTCGTCATCGCGCGGCGCCAGATGCGCGGCGTCACGAGCAACGGCATGCTGTGCTCGCCGCGCGAGTTGGGACTGAGTGACGAGCACGAGGGTCTTATGCTTCTCCAGGGCGTCGAGGATCGGCTTGGCGAGCCGCTCCACGAGGTGCTGGGCATCGTCAGTGACGTGATCTTCGACATCTCCATCGAGGGCAACCGACCCGACGCGTGGTCGGTGGTGGGCGTGGCCCGCGATCTCGCCACGCGTCTGCATCGCCCGCTGCGCCCACCGCGAGTTGCGACGACTCACTCGCCGGTCGCCGCCGCCACGGTCGCCGCGGCCGGCATCGACGATCCCCACCTGTGTGGGCGCCTGACGGTATCGGTCATTCGTGGCGTGAGCGTGGGCCCGTCGCCGGTGTGGGTGGCGCAGCGCCTGGAGGGCGCGGGGCTGCGTCCGATCTCCAACGTGGTGGACGCGTCGAACCTGGTCATGTTGGAGCTCGGCCAACCGACGCACCCCTACGACGCGTCACGGGTGGCCCGACGCACGTTGCGCGCGCGCCGCGCGCGGCCGGGCGAACAGTTGGTCACCCTCGACGGGGTGACCCGCCAGCTCGCGCGAGCTGGTCGCGGACTGGGTGACACCGGTGTGGACTGCGTGATTGTCGACGGCGAGGACGCCGTGCTGGGCCTCGCCGGCATCATGGGTGGAGCCTCCAGTGAGATCACCGCCGACACGACCGAGATTCTGCTCGAGGCGGCCTACTTCGATGCGATGACCATCGCGCGGTCCTCGAAGCGCCACGGTCTTCGTACCGAGGCGTCCGTGCGCTTCGAGCGGGGGGTGGACCCCGAACTGGCGCCGCGCGCGGTGGCCCGTTTCGTGGCCATTCTGCGCGAGAGTTGTCCCGACCTCGAGTGGCTCGCGGATCCCCTGGACGTGCGCGGCATCGTGCCGGCTCCGCCCACCGTGGAGCTGCGAGGGGGCGACATCGAGCGCATGTTGGGGGCGTCGCTGGATCGTGACGAGGTGACGAGGCTCTTGGAGGGTCTGGGCTTCTCGGTCACCGCCGGCTCGACCAGTCTGTTCGTGATCGCGCCCAGCGCCCGCCTCGACGTGCGTCACGGTGCGGCCGGCCGCGCGGACGTGGTGGAGGAAGTCGCGCGACTCTACGGGTACCGACGCCTGGGGCGACGCACGCCGTCGTGGGCCGAGCCGGGCGCGCTAGGTGGTCGCACGCGCCTACGGCGACGCCTGCGCGACGTCGCGGTGGACCTGGGACTGCACGAGGTGTGGACCGCCACGTTGGTGAGCGACGAGGAGTTCGATCTGGTGGCGCGCGGCGACCAGCGCGTACGCGTCACGAATTCGCTGGTCAGCGGCGAGTCGACGCTTCGCGCGACGTTGCTCACGGGCGTGCTGCGTACGTGGGCCCGCAACGAGGAGCGGGGCGTGGGCGACGTGATCGTGGGCGAGATCGGCACGGTCTTCACGCACCCCACCGTGCGCGGCGGGCGTCCGACGCGCGGCGGGGTCGCGGGGGCCACCACCCTCACCCTGCCGGGAGAGCACGAGCGCTTCACGGTGGTGCTGGGACGGCCCGAGGATGACGCCGCCACGGCGGTGGCCTGGTGGTCGGTGCTCGCCGAACGCCTCGGGCTGGCGGACGTGGTCGTTCGCTCCCGTGACGATCTGGGGGAGGGGATGCACCCGACTCGTGGCGCGCAGCTCGTCGATCGGATCACCGGGGCCGTACTCGGTCGGGTGGGCGAGGTGGAAGCGGATCTGGTGGCGGCACTGGCGCCGGGACTGCGCGCACGCCGACTGGGCCTGCTCGACGTGGACCTCGACGCGCTGGCGGATCCCGCGCGCGCGCGGCGCCGCGAGTCCGAGGCCCTGGTTCCCAGTCGGTACCCGAGCGCCCTGTTGGACCTCGCGCTCGTGACGCCGCAGTCGATTCACGTGCAGGATCTGGCCCAGGCCCTGCGATCGTCGTCGCCGTTGGTGGAGTCGGTGCAGCTCTTCGACGTGTTCCGCTCGCCGAGCCTGCCCGAGGGGACGCGCAGCGTGGCCTACGCCATTCGCCTGGGCTCGCGCGACCGCACCCTGAGCGACGAGGAGATCCGCGCGGTTCGCGAGGCGCTCCTGGCGAGCGCCGCGGCGCTGGGCGCGACGCTGCGCTGACGTCGCCGCGGGCGCGAACCGTCCGGTAAGTTGGCCGGGTGATCGAGTTCGTTCCCCTGGCGGCACCGGGGCGGCACTTCACGAACAGTCGGCGCGTGCGCCTGAGCGACGCCAACGTCGACGGTGTGCTGCGGCCCGACGGCGTGGCGCGTTACCTCCAGGACGTGGCGGGTGACGACGCTGACGACACCGTGGTGATCAGCGAGGACGTGTGGGTGGTGCGACGTACCGCGATGCGCGTCGCGCCCGGCGGTGCGTGGCCCCGGCTGGGCGAGGTCGTGACGCTCACCACGTGGTGCGCGGGGACTGGCGCGGCGTGGGCCGAGCGGCGCACCGACCTTCGCGTGGGCGAGCGCCTGATGATGGAGTCGGCGGCCCTGTGGGTGCCCGTCGACCCGACGGGACGGCCGCTGCGCCTGCGAACCAGCTTCTTCGACGTGTACGGCGAGGCGGCGGCCGGTCGTCACGTCTCGGGCCGGGTGACGGTGACATCGCCCCCCGTGTCCAGCCCTCGCCGGCCGTGGTGCGTGCGCCGTAGTGATCTCGACGTGATCGGCCACGTGAACAACGCGGCGGTGTGGTGTGCGCTCAGTGAGGTGGCGAGCGAGTCGGTGCGCTACGCCTCGTTGGTGCACCACGGTCCCATCGGCGCGCACGAGAGCGTGACCATGGTCCACGGGCCGGGTCGGGTGTGGTTACTGGTTGACGGCGAGGTCCGCGTCGCGGGTGAGTACCGCGTCGAGTGATCGGTTCGCGCCGCTGGTCGCGATGACGCTGCCGACCAGGACCAGCGGGAAACCGAGGATGATTCCCAACGTGAGGGGCTCGCGCAAGAAAGCGATGCCGAGGACCACCGCGAGAGCGGTGTTGGCGTAGGTGACGACGACGCTGCGGGTCGATCCGATGGTGGCGACGAGCTCGTAGAAGATGACGAACGCACCCGCGGTGCACAGCACCGCGAGCGCGGCCATCGACCACCAGGTCTGGGCGTCGACGTGGGTGGGCCAGTGCGCGATGCTCCACGGCGTCCAGGCCACCGCGACGAGCCCCGTGGCCGTGGCCACCACGGCCACGCCCGGCACCCCCTGGAGCTTGGTGGCCAGGATGATGGGCCCGAGGGTATAGCCCACGCACACGACGAGCATGAGCGCGATCCACGTCAGGGAGCCGCCGTGGATGCTGAGCCCGACGAGCAGGGCCACGCCGAGTGCCCCCACGCCGAGGCCCACCATGCGACGAATCGTGACGCGCTCCTCCGTGCGTCGGATGCGCTGGGCCAGGACCGAGAAGAGCGGCACGGCGCAGACGAGCAGGCTCGTGAGCGAGCTCGTGATGTGGCGCTCGGCGCTCGCCATCAGGTACCACGGGATGCCGAACTCCGCCACGGCGAAGGCGGCGATCCAGGCGAAGTGCTCGCGGATCTGTCGGCCGTAGCCGCGCCC
>JAJZYE010000136.1 GCA_021806055.1 Actinomycetes bacterium
CCGCGAGCATCGTCGACGACACGATGCTCGTAGCGACCACGTCGTCGGGACTGGTCGCCGTCGTCAGGAGCTGCGAGCCCAGCAGCCAACCAATCTCGTCGCCGAGCAGCACGCGCCAGCCCTCGGGACCGCGCACGGCCGACCCCAGCCGGTCGGCGTCGGGGTCGTTCGCGATCACCACGCGCGCACCCACCTCGTCGGCGCGAGCCATCGCGAGGTCGAGCGCCCCCGGTTCCTCGGGGTTGGGGAAGGCCAGTGTCGGGAAGGCGGGATCCGGCGCAAACTGCGCGTCCACCACCGCGACCCGCGAGAAGCCGGCCGCCGCCAGCAGCTCGATCGCGAGCTGACCGCCCACCCCGTGGAGCGGCGTATAGGCGACGGCGAGGTCGCTCCCGCCGGGCACGGCAAATCGCGCCACGAGGTGCGCGCGGTAGGCGTCGAGCAGCGCCGGCTCGATCACGTGGTGACGCGGGTCACCGCGCTCACCGAGCACGGCGGGTCCCGCCCGGCGCGCGGCGTCCTGGACCACGGCGTCGTGGGGTGCGATGATCTGCGACGCGTCGGGCCCGTAGAGCTTGTACCCGTTGTCGGTCGGTGGGTTATGACTCGCCGTGATCATGATGCCCGCCGCGGCGCCCAGCGCGCGCACGGCGTACGACACGAGAGGCGTCGGCAGGGGACGCGGCATCTCCCAGACCGTCACGCCCGCGCCCAGTAGCACCCGCACCACCTCGTCGTTGAAGCGCTCAGAGCCGCGGCGCGCGTCACGACCCACCACCACGCCGCGCCCGACGTCGGCGCCGCTCGACGCGAGCCAGGCCACGACCCCCTGGGTCGCGCGGCGCACGCTCAGCCGGTTCATCCCCGCCGGCCCCGCCATCTCGGGCCCGCGCAGGCCGGCGGTGCCGAACTCCAGCGGGTGGGCGAACCGGCGATCCAGCTCCGCCTCGTCACCCTCGGCCACCAGGCGCTCGAGGGTGGCGCGATCCTCGCGATCGGGATCGGCGGCGACCCACGCGGCCACTCGTTGGGCCAACGCGGGGTCCACCTCGCCGCTCACAGCCGGGGCACCAGGCGCGCCAGGAGCGCGCCCAGCGATCGCGCCGCGTGCTGGCCGGTGGCCAACACCTCGCGGTGGTCGAGCGGCGCGACGGACACCCCGGCCGCCGGGTTCGACACCAGGCTGAGCGCCAGCACCTGCGCACCCAGGTGGCGCGCGGCGATCGCCTCCAACACCGTCGACATCCCCACCAGGTCGGCCCCGGACCGGCGCAGAGCCTCGATCTCGGCGGGCGTCTCGTAGTGCGGCCCGCGCAGGCCGGCGTAGACCCCCTCGACCAGGGTCGGCGCGACCTCACGCGCGAGCGCGCGCAACCGCGCGCTGTACAGGTCGGTGAGGTCCACGAAGCGCGCGGCGTAGGGCGCCGGGGGGGCCTCGCCCTCCAGGGGCGAGGTCCCGGTGAGGTTCAGGTGGTCGCGCACCACCACCACCGAGCCCGGCACCAGCGCCGGGTCGATCCCCCCGGCCGCGTTGGTGAGCACCACCACGCGAGCCCCCGCCGCCACCACCGTACGTACCGGGTGCACGACGCGCGCGGCGTCGTGGCCCTCGTAGAGGTGGACGCGACCCGCCACCAGCGCCACGTGACGCCCGGCCAGCTCCAGCGAGAGGATCGCGCCATCGTGGCCGGCCACCGTGGGCGTCGCGAAGCCGCTCAGCTCGCCGGTCGCCACGGTGCTGGTCGGTGTGCCGAGGGCGATCGCGCCCTCGCGCCAGCCCGAACCCAGCACCACGGCCACGTCGTAGCGCTCGACGCCGCTGCGCGCGCGCAGTTCGTCCGCGGCGCGCGCCGCCAGGGCGAACGCTCCCGGCTCGGGGCTCACTGGCCCACCGTGTGCCACACGGTCGTCGTCTCGACGAACGCGCGCAGCCGGCGCAGGGCGGCGTCACCGTCTCCTCGCGGGAACAGGACGCGCGTGATCGTCGCGGCGGCGAGGGCGGCCAGGTCGCCGGCCGCCTCGGGCGCCCCCACCAGGTCGAGACCATCGACGTCCTCGTGGCTCGCCAACACCGGCCCGAGCTCGTCGATCGATCCGGTCAGGACGTTCACCACGCCCCCCGGCAGGTCCGCGGTGGCGCTCATCTCGCCCAGCAGCACCGCCGGCAGCGGGCGCGTCTCGCTCGCCAGGGCCACCACCGCGTTGCCCACGCACAGCGGCGCGGCCACGGCGTCCACGAAACCCTCGAGCGACGAGTCGCGCGGTGCGAGGACCGCCACGACCCCGCTGGGTACGGGCAGCGAGAAGTTGAAGAAGGGCCCGGCCACGGGATTGGCGCCGCCGAGCACCTGAGTGACCTTGTCGGTCCAGCCCGCGTACCACACCAGGCGGTCCACCGCGCGGCCCACGCTGGCGCGAGCGTGTGGCGCGTCGAGCCCCTCCGCCGTGGCGACCTGGTCGGCCAGCTCACTCGCGCGCGACTCGACCATCTCGGCCCAGCGGTAGAGGACCTGGCCCCGGTTGTAGGCGCTGGCGGCCCACCAGCGCGGCTGGGCCGTACGCGCGGCGCGCACCGCGTCGCGTACGTCCTTGCGCGAGGCGCGCGCGACGTTGGCCACGAAGGCCCCGTGGGCGTCGAGAACCTCGTAGGTGCGCCCGGACTCCGAGCGCGCGAAGGCGCCATCGATCAGCAGCTTGTAGGTCTTTCGCACGTCGAGCCGCTCAGACATCGAGGTACGCCGCCAGTCCCGGCCGTCCGCCCTCGCGGCCGAATCCCGACTCGCGCACGCCACCGAAGGGGCTCGTCGGGTCGAAGCGGTTGTACGTGTTGGCCCAGATCACCCCGGCGCGCAGACGCTGGGCCACCCACAGGGTCCGACTCCCCTTCTCGCTCCACACGCCGCACGCCAGCCCGTAGGTGGTGTTGTTGGCCTTGGCCACCGCCTCCTCGGGCGTGCGAAACGTCAGCACGGACAGCACGGGCCCGAAGATCTCCTCGCGCGCGATGCGGTGCGACTGCGACACGTCGGTGAAGACCGTGGGCGCGAACCAGTAGCCCCGCTCGGGCAGGGCGCAGGAGCTCGAGTAACGCGTCGCGCCCTCGTTCTCCCCCGCGGCCACCAGCTCCTCGATGCGGTCCAGCTGCGTACGCGAGTTGATGGCCCCGACGTCGGTGTTCTTGTCCAGCGGGTCGCCGACGCGCAACTGCTCGACTCGCCGGCGCAGGCGGCGCAGCACCTCGTCGGCGACCGTCTCCTGGACGAGCAGGCGCGACCCGGCGCAGCACACGTGACCCTGATTGAAGAAGATGCCGTCGATGATGCCCTCGATCATCTCGTCGATCGGCGCGTCGTCGAAGACGATGTTGGCGCCCTTCCCCCCCAGCTCGAGGGTCAGGTGCGTGCCCCGTCCGGCGACGCGCGCCTGGATCACCCGACCCACCTCGGTCGACCCGGTGAAGGCGATTTTGTCCACGCCCGGGTGGTCCACCAACGCCGCACCGGTCGTACCGTCGCCGGTGACAATATTGACCACCCCGGGCGGCAACTCGGCCTGCTGGAGGATCTCGGCCAGGATCAAGGCACTCAGGGGTGTCGTCTCGGCCGGCTTCAGCACGCACGTGTTACCCGCGGCCAGCGCGGGCGCCAGCTTCCACGCCGCCATCAGCAGCGGGAAGTTCCACGGGATGATCTGACCGGCCACCCCGAGCGGGCGCGGGTCGGGTCCGAAGCCCGCGTGCTCGAGCTTGTCGGCCCACCCCGCGTAGTAGAAGAAGTGGGCGGCGGCGAGCGGGACGTCCACGTCGCGCGACTCCCGGATCGGCTTACCGTTGTCGAGCGTCTCGACCACCGCCAGCTCGCGAGCGCGCTCCTGGATGAGCCGCGCGATGCGGTAGAGGTACTTGGCCCGTTCGGCCCCCGACGTCGCCGACCAGACCGTGTCGTAGGCGTGGCGCGCCGCGCGCACCGCGCGGTCCACGTCGGCGGCGGTGGCGTGGGCCACCGTGGCCAGCGTCGCCTCGGTCGCCGGGTTGAGCGTGGCGGTCTGCTCGTGCGCGCCGGGGTCGGTGAACGCGCCATCGATGAAGAGGCCGTAGCTCGGCGCCAGGCGCGCCAGCGACGCCGACTCGGGCGCCGGGTCGTAGGCCAGCCACCCGAGCTCGGAGTTGGCGAGGGGGCGCGAGCTCACGTCAGTCCCCGCTGAACTCGTCGGGGCGCACGTAGACGCCACGGCGCTGCGCCAGGCGCTGGGCCAACAGGTCGTTGAGCAGCGACGACGCCCCGAAGCGGAAGAGGTCCGGGGTCAGCCACGCCGAGCCGACGGTCTCGTTGACGATCACCAGGTAGCGC
>JAJZYE010000137.1 GCA_021806055.1 Actinomycetes bacterium
GAGCTACCAGGGACGCGAGCACTTCTGGCTGCTGGCGTTCTCCATCACCGGCCCGTTCATCGGGCTGCCCGGCGGCCGGGTCTTGCTGGACGGACTGATTCACAGCAATCCTCTGTTGATCGCGGTGGCGATCGCCGTGCTGGGAGGAGTCCTGGTCGCCCCGATGGGCCGCTGGACGCAGTGGTCCTGGCCCGAAGCGTCGCTGGCTGCTCCGACGGTCAGCGACGTTGCGGACCAGCCGAGCAACGCCTGATCAGGCCCCGGCGGTCATCCGCTCGTTGACGAGGTCGAAGAGCGGCTCCGCGTTACCGAGCGTCTGGGTGGCGGTCGCGAAGCGCGCGATGTGAAACGCCTCCAGCAGTGCGTCCGACGCGATGTTCTGGACTCGAGCCTTGTTGACCATGGCGCGGGTGCACGCGTGGTTCGATGTCGCCAGCGCCACGGCCAGGTAGATCAGAGTCCGGGTCGCGGCGTCGAGCGACCCGTCGGGAGGCATCGCCCACCCGCTCGAGCGAACCTGTTCGTGCACCATGGCGGGATCGGCACTGGCCGCCTTCTCGATGGCGCTCGGCACCTCGCCCATACCGGCACGCATGCCGGCGACGAGTGTCTCGATGGTTGCGGTGGAATCGGACATGGTACGTCTCCTTGTGTGACTGACTGGTAACCGAACTCTTGAGCGATGTGACTGCCCGAACTGCGTGCTCTACGGAAAGATTGGAGGGGACTGGGTGCTAGATCTCGCCCGTGCTGAGCGCGCGGATCGTGCGCGCCACCACGGTCAGCCAGAACAGCGCCAGCAGGACGAGTAGTCCGGCCCCGGTCCACGACAGCCAGCGCAGGCTCCAGGCTTGGGCGACGGCCACCGTCGACACCGTGTAGGCACCCAACGGGAAGGTGAAGCCCCACCAGCCGATGCCGTAGGGCAGGGACCCCACGCGCAGGTAGCGCAACAGGAGCACTGCGGCGATGGTGAACCACCAGGCGCCGAAGCCCCACAGGATCGTGGCCACGATCGTCGAGCCGAGCGCCACGCTCGGTCCGGCCGGCCCCTCGAGGGCTGCACCGACGGCCGCGAGTTTGATCAGCGCCAGGGATCCCACGCCGATCGGTCCGAGACCGATCCACAGCGACGGGGCGAGCGCCGCGTGGGGCAGCGCGTGCAGCGCGAGGCGCTGGAAGAGCATGGTGAGGATCACCAGGTAGAGCAGGACGCCCATTCCGAAGAAGCTGTAGCTGACCACGAGCATGGAGTTCGCGGCCGTCGGCGAGGCGAAGGGAATCAGCGGCGCGATCACCAGCGGCACCACAATGTTCACCACCGGCGGGATGAACCACCCGCCGTTCACGGACTCGGGCACGAGTTCGGCCCGCACGAACAGTTCGTAGGCGAACAGCACGCTGACGGCGAACGCCAGGGGGACGCCGATCCAGTCCAGCACCGCGACCAGGGTCTGCACGGTGGACGGCGGCCACCAGGTCGGCCCCACGGCCGCCAGCGCGGCCGCGATGACCAGGATGCCGCCGGGAAGGGTCCCGTAGAGGGCGCCCGTGGTCGGATCAGCCAGGTCCTGGGCGCTCTCGCGCGGGTAGCGCACGACGCGCGCCAGGTAGGTCACCAGCAGGAGCACGCCCAGGGCCAGCGCCGCGATGGTCATGGTCTGGGCGGCGACGCGGGCGCTGATCGCGAAGGCCGGGTCGGAGCCAGGGTTGGTGATGGCGATGATCCCGACGACCGCGGTGCCCATGACGGCGCCGAACCAGCCCGGGTGGAAGCCTCGCAGGCCCCGTGGGCGCCGCCCAGGCCTCGTGCTGGGTGTCGGCGGGGCACTGCTCGCCTCGTCGGCCGTCACGACTACTTCGACAACGTCCATGCTGCGCTCCTCGACTCGGCCGGGATCCGGCGTGACTTGATGCATCAACGAGTATTGATGTATGACCGCGCGTGGCGCTAGGGTCGAAGGTCCCGACGGCCGGGGACGAGGGTCGGTTAGGGCGCGGTGGCCCCGCGCGGGCGGCACGCGGGGGCGAGCGCCGGGCGCCGCGCGGGGTTCAGCGCGGTGTCCAGTCCCGACCACGCCTCGCGCAGCGCGTCGTGGTCGATGGTGACGTGCACCCACCGCCCGTCGCCGGGTTCGCGATGCTCGTCGAGCAGGCCGGCCTGGCGCAGTCTGCGCAGGTGGTGCGAGACCAGGTTCTGGGGAAGGTGCAGGGTCGCGGCGAGTTCACAGTTGCACGCCTCGGCGCCGAGGAGGTGCAGGAAGATCCGCCGACGGGTGGCGTCGGCGAGCAGCGTGAGCAGGGCGAGCGAGGCGGCCGGCAGGTCAGCTCCCGCACGGGTCGCGTCGGGGGAGGTGGTGGTCATGGCGAGCTCGATTCGGGTTCGGCGTCCTACATCAACCGTAGTTGCATCACTGCGTGGTCGCGTCGCGGCGTCGGTCGGGCACGACGTACTGGAACTCCACGACGTCGAGCCACCGGCCGTGCTTGCGGCCCACTTCGATCTCCGTCCCCACCAGGGTGTAGCCGCACTTCTCGTGGAGGTGGATCGACCCCTCGTTGTCGGCGACGATGCGCGCGATCAGCGAGTGGAAGCCCGACTCGCGGGCGGTGGCGATCAACTCACGCAGGAGGCGCTCGCCCACGCCGCGACCCCGCGCCGCGCGGTGGACGTAGACCGAGTTCTCGACCGTGGTGGCGTAAGCCGGGCGGCTGCGGAACGGCGAGACCAGGGCGAAGCCCAGTACCAGCTCCTCGCGCGCGCCGCGCGCCCCCACCGCGTCGTCGTCGTTGACGGCGACCAGGCAGGGGTAGGTGGTGCGATGGTCGCGGATCCACGATTCCTGCTCGTCCAGGGTTCGCGGCACCAGGTCGAAACTCACCGAGGTTTCGATCACCTCGGGGTTGTAGATCTCCATGAGGGCCGCCGCGTCCTCGAGCTCGACCAGGCGCGTCCTCATGACCGTCTAGGGTAGTGCGAGGCGGTTGGAAAGCGGGAGGCCGCTCGACTAAACTTCCGCGTCGCGTCGTGTTTGACGCCTCGCCCTCTTAGCTCAGTGGTAGAGCACTTCCATGGTAAGGAAGGGGTCGTCGGTTCAATCCCGACAGAGGGCTCGCCAGGCGGCGTAGCTCAGGTGGTTAGAGCACACGGCTCATAATCGTGGTGTCGCGGGTTCGACTCCCGCCGCCGCTACCAGGCAGGGCCTCGGCCCGAAGGACAGCGAAGGACGGAAGGAGATCGGATGGCCAAGAACGAGAAGCGGGTGCAGGTGACCCTCGCGTGCGAGAAGTGCAAGCGGCGCAACTACATCACGACCAAGAGCAAGGTCAACGACCGCGAGCGGATCGAGATGTCCAAGTACTGCCGTTTCGACCGGGCGCACACCCTGCACAAGGAGACGCGCTAGAGGGTCCGCGCTCGGGGTGGTAGGATGGACGTTCCCTACGGCCCCGCGGCGGGTGAGGTCGCAGAGGGCAGTGGCTCAATTGGTAGAGCACCGGTCTCCAAAACCGGGGGTTGGGGGTTCGAGTCCCTCCTGCCCTGCTCGGGGCAGGATTCGAATGCAGGACGGCAACGGACAACGAGAGACGTGACATGAACCGCGAACAGAAGCGCGCGATGCAGCGACAGGGTCAGGTGGGCACCGAGGGTGCCGCGGGCCGTCGCACGTCGTCGCAGGACCTGGCACGCCGGCGTGGCTCCCAGCGCACCAAGATCAGCCAGTTCTTCCGTGAGGTCCGCGAGGAGATGCGCCAGGTGGCGTGGCCCACGCGCCCGGAGGTCATCAACTACACCACCATCGTCCTAGTCGTGCTGATCTTCATGACGCTGCTCATCTTCGGATTGGGCTACGGCTTCTCGAAGTTCGTCACGTTCCTGTTCCAGAAGTGAGAAGGCGAGTCCGGTGAGCGACACAGACACGAGTGTGGGCGATAACGCCGGGGGGCACGACGAGGAGATCCTCGACGTGACGATCCTGGCGGACGGGAGCGACGACCGCGACCCGGTGGACCTGGACGACCTGGACCCGGCGGACGAGGACGTCGAGGAGCCGGCCGTCGACAGCGCCTACGACCGTCCCGGACGGTGGTACATCGTGCACACCTTCGCGGGTCACGAGCAGAAGGTGATCGGGGCGCTCAACAACATCATCAAGAGTCGCGAGCTGGGCGACGCCATCTACGAGATCTACTTGCCCGAAGAGGACGTCACCGAGTTCAAGGGTGGCAAAAAGGTCACGGTCTCCAAGCGGATGTTCCCGAGTTACCTGTTGATCCGCTGCGAGCCCGACCCCGAGATCTTCTACGTCATCGGCACGACGCCGGGGGGGACGGGCTTCGTGGGGGCC
>JAJZYE010000138.1 GCA_021806055.1 Actinomycetes bacterium
TCGGGTGATGGGGCGTTCCCCCCTGGTTCTGGGTTATAACCCGGCGTCCGCCTTCGCCCCCGCACTGCGGCGACGCCCGTGGTACGACGTGGTCGTTCGACCGGGCTTCGTCCTCGGGCGGACCGACCCCGCCGTCGACCCCAAGGGCGTGTTGGCCGTCGCGGCGCTGGACGGCGCCGCCCGCCGCTATCGGCGGCCGCGTCTCACCGCCCTGGCGCGGTCGAGCGCGGATGTCTTTTCGGAGACCGCGCTGGTTGGCGAGCTCGACGCGGGGCAGATCGACGCGGGATTCTTCTACGGCGTGGAGGCGTCGGCGGCGCACCTGCACACCGTGGCACTCACGGGCGTGCACCTGGGCGCGACCTACACGGTGGCCCTGGTGAATCGCGCTCCCCACCCCGCCGCGGCGCGCGCGTTCATCTCGTTCCTGCTCGGCGCGCAAGGTCGGGCGATCCTTCGCCGCCACGGCATCACGCCGCCGGGACCGTGAGGGGCGTGCGCAGCCCGCTGCGTCTTCTCTCCGCGCTCATCGTCGTCTACCTGGGCGCGCCGCTCCTGGCCTTCGTGCTGCGCCTCGCCTCGGCGAGTCGGCGTGGTTTCCACCAGCCGGGCCTCTGGCCCGCGCTCAGTCTCTCGCTCAGCAGTGCGACGATTTCACTCGTTCTCATCACGCTCGTCGGCGTGCCCCTGGCCTTCGTCCTCGCGCGCTCGACGAGCCGCACGGCGAAGGCGATCGGCGTGCTGGTGCAGATCCCCCTGGCCCTGCCACCGCTCATGAGCGGCATCGTGCTGATCTACCTGGTCGGCCCCTACACCGTCCTGGGTCGTCTCTTCCACCGCCAGCTCACGAACTCGCGGGTGGGCGTCATCCTCGCGATGACCTTCGTCGCGGCGCCGTTCCTCATCGTTGCCGCCCGTTCCGTGTTCGAGACGATCGATCAGGGGCTGCTCGACGTGGCGCAGACGCTCGGCCACGGCGAGGTGTCTCGCTTCGTGCGCGTGGCGGTACCGGTAGCGGGCCGGGGCATTCGCGCGGGCATGCTCCTGGCGTGGCTGCGGGCCTTCGGCGAGTACGGCGCGGTGGTGGTGCTGGCCTACAACCCGACGTCGCTGCCCGTCTACACCTACAACCAGTTCAGCGGCGTGGGTTTACCGACGACCCTCGCGCCGACCGCACTGGCACTGGGCGTCGCGGCGGTCGCCATCGCGCTGAGCCGAGTTCGCCTGAGGCGACGCGGCCCGCGCGTCGCCCCCGCCGTCCAGCCCGGCACCCCGCCGCTCACCGCCGGCGAGCCACTGCGCTTTGACGTCGACCGGCGACTCGGGACGTTCCACCTTCGCCTGGTTCAGGACACACCCGTGCGCCACGTGGCCGTGTTGGGCCCCTCGGGAGCGGGAAAGTCGGCGCTGGTGCGCAGTCTCGCCGGGCTCGCCGGCCCGGGCGTGGGCTTCTGGTACGGCGAGCGAGACCTGGGCGACGTGCCGGTCGCCGACCGGCGCGTCGGGTACGTGGCCCAGGGCTTCTCACTGTTTCCGCACCTCACAGTCGACGAGCAGTTGCTGTTCGCTCGCGGGGCGACGCCCGCCCTCGCCGCCTACTGGCGGGGGCGGCTCGGGCTGGACGGGCTCGCGGCGTCGTATCCCCGGCAGCTCTCGGGCGGTCAGCGCCAGCGTGTCGCCCTCGCGCAGGCGTTGTGCGCCTCGCCCGAGGTGCTCTTGCTGGACGAGCCCTTCTCGGCGCTGGACGTGCCCGTGCGCCACGAGCTACGGCGCCTGCTGCGCCAGCTGCAACACGAGACCGGCGTGGCGACGGTTCTGGTGACCCATGATCCCGAGGAGGCCGGCTTGCTGGCGGAGCACGTCCTGGTCGTGAGCGGTGGCAGGGCACTGCAGTCCGGCCCGAGTCGAGAGGTCTTCGCCCACCCCGTCTCGCCCGAGGTGGCGCGTCTGGTGGGCATCGTGAACCTGGCCCCGGCCGAGGTGGTCGCGCCCGACGCCATTTCGTGGGGCGGGGCGTTGGTGCGCGTGGACGCCTCGACGTTCGCACCTGGCACCCGCGTGTCGTGGAGCGTTCGCCCGGAGCGCGTGTCGCTGGCGAGACCGTCGGGTGAGACCGGGACGGACGACCGCGAGGTGTCACGCGTGCCCGGCACGGTGGTTGACGTCGCGTTCGTCGGCGTGGCGAGCGACTATCTGGTTGCCGTCGGCCGCTCGCAGGAGATCCAGGTTCGCTCGTCCGATCCGGGGTCGTGGTCCGTGGGCGACTCGTGTACCCTCGTCATCCCTGCTCGCGACGTCACCCTGTGGGCGAGTGCGCCAGCCGGGGCGGGCGCCAGCGAAGGCGTTCGGTGACGCCGGTGGGCCTAGAAGTGTGACGGGATCTCGACGCCGACGTTGGTGGCCTTCACCACGGCATCGACCACGACGCCGGGTTCCAGCGCCAGTTCGTCGGCGGCTTCACGGGTGATCAGCGCCACGAACCGGTGCGGCCCGGCTTGGATCTCCACCTGGGCCGCGACCGTGTCGCGCACGACGCGGGTCACGATACCGACGAATCGGTTGCGCGCGGACTGGGCGCGCGGCCGATCGGGGGCGAGTTCGGTGGCCAACGTGCTCGCCAGTGCGGCCAGGTCCGCGCCGTCGTAGTAGTGCCGTCCATCGCTTCCGACCGATGCCGCGATCCGCCCCGCGCTGGCCCAACGGCGAAGGGTGTCGACACTGATTCCCAGGAGCGCGGCGGCCTGGCCCACTCGGTACTGTGTCACGGCCCCAGACTAACGACGCCACCTCGCACGACGCGAGCACGATTGAGCTGTGCGTCGGGCTATCGGTTGGTCAGGCACGAGAGCCCCGGTGCCCGCGACGAGTGAGCGCGTGGACTCGGCCGTTCGCATCGCCATCAACCATCCGCCATCAACTACCCGCCATCAACCGCCCGCCATCAACCGCCCGCCATGGCGCCGATCACGAAGAAGGGCTCGCGGCCCGCCTCGACGTCGTCGGGTAGGCGAGTGTCGGGATGTTCGTGCGACAGGTCGTCCTCGCACGCGAAGAATCGGATGAAGGCGCGGCGCTGGTGGGTCGTGGGGTCCCGCATCGTTCCCACGAGCACCGGGTACTGACGCTCGATCTCGTCGAGAAGTGATCGCTGGCTCGCCGGGACCGCGACGTCCACGGCGATCTCGCCGTGCACGCCGATGAGCGTGGCGAGGTGTGCGGGCAGGACGACGCGGATCATGCCAGGGTTTGCACCTCGACCGAGAGAACGGCGGGCAGGTCACGCGCAATGGCACTCCACGTGTCACCGGCGTCGGGCGAGGCGTAGACCTGGCCGCCGGTCGTACCGAAGTAGACGCCGCACTCGTCCAGCGAGTCCACCGCCATGGCGTCACGCAGCACGTTCACGTAGCAGTGCTCCTGGGGTAGACCGCTGGTCAGTGGCTCCCACTCGTGGCCCCCGCGACGGCTGCGGTAGACCCGCAGCCGTCCCTCCACGGGGTAGTGCAGCGAGTCACTCGTGATCGGTACGACGTAGACGGTCTCGGGCTCGTGTGCGTGCACGTCGATCGTGAATCCGAAGTCACTCGGCAGGTTCCCGCTCACCTCGAACCACGAGTCACCGCCGTCATCACTGCGCATCACGTCCCAGTGCTTCTGCATGAAGAGGGTGTCGGGCCGCGACGGGTGCAGGGCGATGCGGTGCACGCAGTGACCGACCTCGGCGTCGTCGTCGGGGATGCCCTCGGAATGGAGACCGTGGTTGATTGGTCGCCAGGTTGCGCCGTCGTCGTCGGAACGAAAGACCCCCGCCGCGGAGATGGCGGCGAAGATCCGACTGGGCCTGGTGGGGTCCACGATGATCGTGTGCAAACACATTCCACCGGCGCCGGGTTGCCAGAGCAGGCCACTGGCGTGGCCGCGAAGCCCCGAGAGCTCCTGCCAGCTGGCACCTGCGTCCGTGGAGCGGAAGAGTGCGGCGTCCTCGACGCCCGCGAGCACCGTGTCGGGGTCGTCGTGGGAGGGCTCGAGGTGCCAGACCCGAGAGAACTCCCACGGGTGGGGCGTGCCGTCGTACCACTGGTGGGTTCCTGGCACGCCGTCGTAGGCGAACTGATTGCCGACCGGCTCCCACGTGGCGCCGCCGTCGTTCGAACGTTGGATGAGCTGCCCGAACCCCCCGGTGGACTGGGACGCGACCAGCCGGTTCGGCTCGACTGGGGAACCCGTGATGTGGTAGATCTCCCACCCCCCGAAGAGGGGACCCTCGATCGCCCACGAACGGCGGGTCCCGTCCGAGGTGAGAAGGAAGGCTCCCTTTCGCGTGCCGACGAGTACC
>JAJZYE010000139.1 GCA_021806055.1 Actinomycetes bacterium
GGGCGACCAGGTCCTCGGCCCGGCGCGCGTGCGAGACGCGCGCGACCTCCTGCTCGATGATCGGCCCCTCGTCGAGCTCGGCGGTCACGAAGTGGGCGGTCGCGCCGATGAGCTTGACGCCACGCTCGTAGGCCTGATGGTAGGGGCGCGCGCCTCGGAACCCCGGCAGGAAGGAGTGGTGGATGTTGATGACGCGCCCTTCCAAGTCGGCGCACAGGGCCGGCGAGAGGATCTGCATATAGCGCGCCAGGATCACGAAGTCGATGTCGTGACGCACGATCAGTTCGCGCAGACGCTCCTCGGCGAGGTCGCGGGTCGCCGCGGTGACGGGGATCTCCACGAAGGGCACGTCGTAGCGCCGCGCCACGGGTTCGCAGTCGCGGTGATTGCTCACCACGGCGACGACGTCGAGTGGGAGGTCGCCGCGCTCGCGGCGGTAGAGCAGGTCGGCCAGGCAATGGTCGGCCGTCGACACCATGATCAGGGCGCGACGGGGTTGGCCCTCGTCGCGCACGCCGAGCTGCGGCGCGAGGTGCGCCAAGCGCTCGGCGAGCACGCGTCGCACGTCGGCCAGTGACGCGGAGCCGGTCTCGAAGCGCGTGCGCATGCAGAACTGCCCGGTGCCGGGATCGGTGAACTGGTCGTTCTCCAGGATGTTGCCACCGAGCTCGACGATCGCCGCACTGGCGGCGTGCACGATGCCCGGTCGGTCCGAGCACTGGAGTGTGGCGACGAAGGTGCTCACGGCGTCCTACTTGTAGGAGTAGAAGCCCTGACCCGACTTGCGACCGAGCAGCCCCGCCTGGACCATGCGCGACAGGAGCGGCGGGGTGGCGAGGTGGGACTCCTTGAACTCCTCGTACAGCGATTCGGCCACGGCCAGCGTGGTGTCCAGGCCGATCAGGTCGGTCAGCGCGAGCGGCCCGAGCGGGTGCGCGCAGCCCAGTACCATGCCGGTGTCGATGTCCTCGGCGCTGGCGAAGCCCGACTCGAGCATGCGCACGGCGGAGAGCAGGTAGGGGATCAACAGGGCGTTCACCACGAAGCCCGCGCGGTCGGGCGAGGTGATCACGCGCTTGCCCAGGGTGTCGGTCGCGTACGCGCGGACGCGCGCCGTGGTGTCGGCGCTGGTCAGCAGCGACGAGATCACCTCGACCAGCTTCAGCACCGGCACGGGGTTGAAGAAGTGCATGCCGATGACCTGCTCGGGGCGACGCGTCGCCATGGCCAACTTGATGATCGGGATCGACGACGTGTTGGTCGCCAGGATCGCCTCGGCGTCGCTCACGACGGCGTCGAGCTTCTTGAACACCTGGATCTTCGTCGTCTCGTCCTCGGCGACCGCCTCGATGACGAGCTGGCGATCCGCCAGTTTGGTGAAGTCCTCACTGAAGGTGAGATTTCCCCGAGCGGCGTTGGCTTCGTGCTCGGGCATCTTGCCGGCGTTGACCGCGCGGGTGAGTGACCGCTCGATGCGCTCGACCCCGGCGGCCAGCGCCTCGGGGTTGCGCTCGATCACGACGACGTCGGCGCCTGAGCGCGCCGCGATCTCCGCGATCCCCGAGCCCATCAGCCCGCACCCGACTACCCCTACTCGCTCCATGGCGACCTCCTCGTCCACGGCGGCTCGGCGCCGCGCGATGTGAGTCTAGAACTCTCAAATTTGCCCCTTTGGACCACTCGCGATCGCGGCGTCCGGTTGGCTACGATGAGTACGGACGCCGCGGTGGCGGCCGGGTCAGTGGAGGAGCCGCTCGTGGAAGCCGTGAACGTCGTCGTCGAGATTCCGCGGGGCAGCCAGAACAAGTACGAGTACGATCACCACACGCACACGGTGAAGTTGGACCGTCACCTGCTGGCGTCCATGGTCTACCCGGCCGAGTACGGCTTCATCCCCGACACGCTGGGTGGTGACGGCGACCCCCTCGACGTCCTGGTGCTGACGGAGTACCCGACGTTCCCGGGCTGTCTCATCGAGGTGAAGATCCTGGGGATGTGCCTGATGACCGACGAGCACGGCGAGGACGCCAAGCTGCTCGGGGTCCCCACGTACGACCCCGCCTGGTCGACCGCGAGCGACATCGGTGACGTGCCCACGGCGACCCTGGATCGGATCAGCCACTTCTTCACGGTCTACAAAGACCTCGACGAGGGGAAGTGGATGAAGGTCGAGCGGTGGGTGGGTCGCGACGAGGCGAACCAGGAGCTGGCGCGTTCGCGGGCACGCTTCCACGACTGAGCCGTGACCACGTGCGACACCGCCACGCTGGTCGCGAGCGAGCGACGTGACGCCCGACGGGTCCTCGGCGCGTCCCAGGGATTCTTCTTCGCCTCGCTGGCCCTGTGCGTGATCATCGATCATGGTCTCACCGCGCGCAACGACGGCATCTCGTTCTACGGGGTGTTCCACCGCACCATCGTCATCCTGGTCACGGGATTCGCCGCCGCCGCGGTGGGACTGTGGCGCACGGCGTCCTACTACGCGTCGCAGGCCGCGCCCCCGCTCCTGATCGTCGGCGTGCGCGCGGTGGCCGTCGGGCTGTTCCTGCTGCTCGTCACTCCCTACGACATGGGCCCGTTCCTCAACTGGTCGCACATGACGGTCGGCACCGCCATGGCGCTGGGGCAGATCGCGCTCACCATCGCACTGGTGCGGCGTCGCCGCAGCGCGGGCGCGGTCGCCGCGTTGGCCATCCAGCTGGTGGCCGGCGTTGTCGCCGCGCTCTCGCTACCGGACTGGCACTTCCCCAACCTGTTGCTCGGCGAGTCCTTCTTCGAGGTGGGTTTCGGGATCAGCCTCTTCGTCTGGATCACGGCCTTGTCGTCTCCCACGACGCGCCGCGCGCGAGCGCGCGCGAGCGCCTGAGCCGTCACGCGTCGTCGGGCCCGGCCCGCTCCGCTTGCGCCCCGACGCTCACCATGGTTCGCCAGGCTGCGTCAGTCGGGCCGCACCATCGACGAGGCGATCACGTGCAGGGCCTCGAGCCACTCGTCGGTGGTGGTGGCGAGGCGCTCGCCTCCCTCGACCGCGATCTGGCCGAAGAACAGCGCGTACCAGATCCGCGCGAAGGAGTGCGGGCTCATTCCCTCGGCGAGCAGGTTCTTCGCGGCCAGGGGCTCGACGTACTGCTCGATGAGCTCACCGGCCTCCTCCTTGGCCGCCGCGATGCCGGCGGCGGCCACAACGTTGTGCTGGGCGAAGGACATCCCCTCGATGCGCAGCGCGCGGGCCTCGGTGCGGTCGGGTGTCTGGGCGTCGGCGATCATCGTGACCAGGGCGGCGCGCAGGTCCTCGGTGGTCTCGACGTGGCGTAGCGGGGTGGTGAAGACCTCGGCGTTGCCCAACAGGACCTGGCGGTAGCGATGGACCATGGCGGCCGCGATCAGCCCCTCGCGGTCCTCGAAGTAGCTGTAGAGCAGGGCCACGGAGATGCCGGCCTCGAGGGCGACGCGCTTCACCCGGAACTGGGTGAGGCCGTTTCGCTCGATCTCGAGGGCCGCGGCCTCCAAAATCTTGTCTCGGGTCACGGGCTGAGGATAGTGCAGTGTCGCGCCACTGATCAGAGTGCGTCCTCCCAGCGCCGGGTGGCCAGGATCTCGGCCAGGCGCGCCAGGAAGCGAGCGGCGTAGGCACCGTCGATGACGCGATGGTCGAACGTGAGGGCGGCCAGTCCCACCGAGTGGATCGCGATGGCCTCGCCGTCGGGCGTGGTGATGACCACCGGCTTGCGCGTCACCCCGTCGGTCGAGAGGATGGCGACCTGGGGCTGGTTGATCACCGCGCCCGTCAGCAGCGTGTTGAACGGGCCGGGGTTGGTGATGGTGAAGGTCCCGCCGGCGGTGTCGTCGATCGTGAGCCGCTTCGTGCGCGCGCGCGTCGCGAGCTCGCGGATCTGGCGCGCGAGCGAGCGCAGGTCGAGGCGATCGGCGTGGTGCACGATGGGCACGACGAGACCGGTTCCCTCGATGTCCACGGCGATGCCGAGGTGCAGGTCGTGGTGGACGATCAATGAATCGTCACCGACGGACGCGTTGAGGTGGGGGAAGTCGCGCAGGGCTTCGAGGGTGGCCAGCGCATTGAAGGGGAGGTAGGTCAGGCTGAACCCCTCGTCGCGTCGAAAGGCGTCGCCGTGGGCACGGCGCACGGCGTCGACGTGCTCGTAGTCGATCTCGCGCACCATGAGCGTGTGGGCCGAGGTGGCTTTGGAGCGGATCATGTGCTCGGCGGTCACGCGGCGGATCTTGGTGAAGGGCACGATCTCGTCACCCGTCGATCGTGCCGACTCGCGACCCGCG
>JAJZYE010000140.1 GCA_021806055.1 Actinomycetes bacterium
AGAATAAGGGGTACGGGACCGCGGAGCACCGTCGCGCGCTGGCCGAGTTCGGCCCGACGCCCCTGCACCGGCGCACCTGGCACCTCGGGGGGTGAGCGCCGAACGCGGCGCGTTCCCTGGACGGCGCGGCCGGGTTCCCCGGGCCCCGCTGGTCCTACGGGCGTCGCGGGGTCGCGCGCTGTCTTTGACGGGCAATTCCGGTCCCGGAGACTAGGATTGTGTAACTATGTCCGCCCTGCTCTCGGTCAATAATTTGAAGGTACAGTTTGCGACGCGCACGTCGTTCGTGACGGCGGTCGACGACTTCTCGCTGACGATCGAGCCGGGCGAGTGCGTCGGCCTCGTGGGCGAGTCGGGCTGCGGCAAGACCACGACGGGACTGGCCATCATGCGCCTGCTGCCGGGCAACGGGCACATCGCCGCCGGGTCGGTGGTGTTGGAGGGTGTGGACCTCGCCACCCTCTCGGAGAAGGAGATGCGCCACCAGCGCGGCAAGAGCGTGGCGTTGATTCCTCAGGATCCCATGAGTTCGCTGAACCCGGTCATGAAGATTGGTCGCCAGATCGGCGAGGGTCTGCGCATTCACGACGGGGCCTCGGACGCTGAGGCCCGCCAGCGCGCGCTCGAGGTGCTCGAGATGGTGGAGATGCCGCGGCCGGCCGAGCGCCTCGACCAGTATCCCTTCGAACTGTCGGGCGGGCTCCGCCAGCGGGTGATCATCGCGATGGGACTCGTGTGCTCGCCGAAGCTGCTCATCGCGGACGAGCCGACCACGGCGCTCGACGTGACGATCCAGGCGCAGATTCTGGACATCATCGATAGCCTGCGCACGCAGCTCAACATGGCCGTCCTGCTCATCACCCACGACATGGGCGTCATCGCCGGTCGCAGCGATCGCGTGGTCGTGATGTACGGCGGACGCAAGGCGGAGCAGGCACCCACCGACGAGCTCTTCCACTCGATGCGCCACCCCTACGCCCAGGCCCTGCTGGCGTCGATGCCGAACTTGGAGAATGCCTCCAAGCACGAGTTGGCGTCGATTGCGGGACTCCCGCCCGACTTGAGCAAGGCCATCGTCGGGTGCCGCTTCGCGCCACGGTGCAGCTTCGCGACCGACCAGTGCCGCGCGGAGGATCCGCCACTCACGGGCACGGCGACGCACGAGTACGCGTGTTTTCACCCGGTGGACGGACCGCGGCCGGTGGTCGTTCTCTCGACCGAGTCCGCCGCGGCCATCGGCGAACGTGGCCAGGAGCTGTTGCGAATCGAGAACCTGGTGAAGGAGTTCCCCATCAAGGCGGGCTTCGTTCGCCACAAGGTGGGGGCGATCAGCGCGGTGGCCGACGCCAGCCTGACGATCCGCGCGGGCGAGACGTTCGGCCTCGTGGGCGAATCGGGCTGTGGCAAGACCACTATCGGCCGCATGATCGTGGGCCTCGAGATTCCCACGAGCGGCAAGATCTACTTCGACGGCAAGATGGTCTCCGACCCGCGTCACGCGCCCACGCGCGAGGAGCGACGCGACCGCCAGATGATGTTCCAGGACCCCTACGCGTCCCTGAACCCGCGAATGACGGTGGCCGACATCCTCGAGGAGCCCCTGCAGATCCAGCACGAGGGCACTCGACGTCAGCGTCGCGAGCGCGTCAGCGAGCTACTGCTCTCCGTGGGACTTGAGCCGATGGCCGCGGAGCGCTACCCGCACGAGTTCTCGGGTGGTCAACGCCAGCGCATCGGACTGGCGCGCGCGCTCGCGCTCAATCCGCGCCTGATCGTGGCTGACGAGCCGGTCTCCGCGTTGGACGTCTCGATTCAGGCGCAGATCCTGAACTTGATGAAGGATCTGCAGCGCGAGCGACACCTCTCGTACGTGATGGTGTCGCACGACCTCGCCGTGGTCTACTACATGGCCGACACTATCGGCGTCATGTACCTCGGCAAGATCGTGGAGATCGGCGATGCGGAGTCGGTGTTCCGCACGCCGGCGCACCCCTACACCCAGGGGCTGCTCGACGCGGTGCCGGTACCCGAGCCCACCGAGGCGCGGGCTCGACGCGGTCGCCAGGTGACCGGCGAGTTGCCGTCGGCGGTCAACCCGCCGTCGGGGTGTCGGTTCCGCACGCGCTGCCCGCGCGCGCAGGACATCTGCGCGAACGAGGAGCCGGCGTTGCAGTCCTTTGGCGTGAGCCAGGAGGCGGCGTGCCACTTCCCGCTGCGTACGCCGGTGTCCCTCGGCGCCAGCGCCGCCCACTCGTAGCGTCAGGGGACCGAGTCGTACTCGGGCGTGAGTGAGCCGTAGGGGTTGGGGGCGAGGCCGACCGAGCTCGTCAGCGTGGATCGGGTGACGAGGACGTTCGCGAGGACGGGTTGGTACAGGACGGGGACCTGGGCCGCGGCGAAGGTGGCGTACCCGACGAGCGACGCCGGTGTGTACATCGAGGCGTGAATGAGTGCGTCCATGTGCGCGTTGGTGTATCCACCGAGGTTGGCGACACCGCCGGAGGCGAGGATCTGCTCGCCCGAGGGGTAGAGGCCGGGCTGGTAGGTCCATCCCGATCCCCAGTCGCACAGGTCGTAGCCGGTGTCGCCCTGGCAGCCGCTCACCACCGTGGCGTAGCCGCGAAAGACGTCGGTGACCCTGATGCCCACCGCCGACCACTGGGCACTCTCGACGGCGAGCTCACGGGCCAGCAGGGGCGAACTGTCGCTGGCCAGCAGCGTCAGGCTGAGAGTGGTGCCCGCGGCGACCCCCGGCCCACAGTCGGTGGGTGCCGTCCCCGGGCGCTCGCACGTCATGACGCCGCCCACCGCCGTCCAGCCGTGACCGCTCAGCAGCGTGCGCGCGGCCGCGGGGTCGTAGGGGACGGGCACGCGTGTCGAGCCGGGGAACGCGGCCGCCGCGGCCACCGGCAGTGGGCTGGTCGTCGGGTAGGCCAGGCCGGCCAGGGCCGTGGTGATGACGCCGTTCTGGTCGAGGGCGTCCTGGAGCGCCTGACGGACGTAGAGCTGGCGGATGATGGCGGCGTTGGGGTCGGCGGCGCTGAAGTTGATCACCGCGTAGTTGATCGACCACGGCGGTCCCTTGCGCGCACTGTAGCCCCCGGGTAGGGCCAGGGTCCCGGTGGCGAGGGAGGACGGATCGACGTAGGCGAGGTCGACCTGGCCCGCGGTGATGGCCGCGGTCTCGCGGGCCGTGGTCGGGAAGGCGACCTCGCGAAAGACCGACACTCTCGGGCGCTGGGGCCCCGCGTAGGTCGGGTTGGCCACGAACGTGGCGTCGCCGAGGGCGTCGAAGTGTGCGAGTCGCCAGGGACCGTCCACGCCGCTCTGCCAGAACGCGCTGGTGAAGGTGGCGGTCTGGGCCCCCTGCTGGGTGAGGTACGTCGCCACGCTGCGACAGGCGATGGCCGTCGCCGCGGCGTTGTAGGCGCCCGTGGCGCACGTCGCCGGACCCGCAGCTGTGCGATCCCACGCGTTGGGCAACGGGGTGATCAGCGAGAGGATGCTGAAGAGGGCCCACGTCGCGTCGACGGGCGTGGTGAAGTTGATCTGCACCCGGTCGCCTCGTGCGCCGGCGCTCTTGATCTGGTCGGGTGCTCCGACGCCGGGTTCCGTCGCGCACAGCCCCGTGGGGTCAGCCTTCCAGAGATTGAGGAAGAACATCACCGACTGCCCGTCGACGCTCTGCCCGTCGGCGAAGCGCCATCCCTTAGTGGTGAGAATGATCGTCGTGCGCGACTTGGACAGGAGGGGCGGGTTGGCCAGTGACAGACGCGGGACGACCGCGGGTGAGCCACCGAGACCGAACCAGTAGAGCGGTCGGTACATGAGGTACTGGAACTGATTGATGTTGTTCACGGCGTCGTACGCGCACGGGGCGAAGGGGGAGATGAAGTTCGGGCTCGCCCCGGGCGTCTCGGCGAAGGTGAGGGCGGACGAGGTCGCGGTGGCGCTGAGTGCGGGTGCACCCGCGAGCACCAGGGCCAGGGCCAGGCTGGCGAGAGCCCATCGAACGAGTCGCCGAGGGTGTGTCGCGCGTGCGGCCCGGATGTTCAACGGACGGCGACGTGCGCCGGGGTTGCTACGCCGGTTGCCGTCGAGTTCGTGCACGTGGCGCTCACGAGAGGCTGGCGCCTAGCGCTCGAGCAGTCGGACTTCGAACACGTCGCGCAACGCGTCACCGATGTAGTTGATCGAGATGATCACCAGGATGAAGACGATCGCGAGCGGGTAGATCTCCCACCAGTACCCGTTCTGGAGCTGCTGGGACCCCAGCTGGAGCATGGTG
>JAJZYE010000141.1 GCA_021806055.1 Actinomycetes bacterium
GCGATCCGTACGATGGAGGCCACTCGGCGCACCTCGCTGGCCGGCAAGGAGTTGGCGACCTCCCTCGGCTTTCGACCCGCCTACGTCCTCACGACCCTGTCCAACCCCATCGACGGGCACTGCTACAAGAGCTGCACGGGACTCCTGCCGCGCGGCTGAACGCTGGTCGCCCCCGATCCCGGGACCCGGGGGCTCGCCTACTTGGGCAGTTTGGTCGACGCCAACGTCTCAGCCATCGCCCATCCGAACACCACGAGGCGTTGCCCCTTCTCCGGCTCGAGGGTCTCGAAGAAGCGCTCGGCCCCGTCGGGCACCGTCCCCTTCGCCGCCACGTAGTCCAGACACCCCACGGGGCCCGGGGCCACGGTCATCACGAAGGTGTGGTCGTCGATCGCCTTCTCCGCTCCGAAGCGCTTGGCCAGACGGCGGCCCCACGCGCGGTCCTCACCGGTGGGCTTGTACCCCTCGCGCGGCACGATGTCCACGAGCCCGTTGAAGGCGCGAAAGCCGTCGGGCGTGCTGAGCCGCGACCCCAACAAGACGTCCTCGTCGGGAAAGGCGAGGAGGGCCCGGCGGAACTGATCCTGCAGGATCGTACGCAGCGTCTGGTCGGACTTGGCGTTGCGCTCCACCAGAAGGAGCCCGACCAGCAGCGCCGGCGTCCCCCCGATGCGCTCGAGCGACGAGAACGCGTAGCCGCGCATCCGCACACCCTCGCGGGCGATCGTGGCCAGCACCCACTCCTCACGCTGCTTGGACAAGAACCCGATGTCGAAGTTGGGTTCGCGGTCGACACAGAGGTCGGCCATCTCGGCGAGCTCAACGTCGCTAAGAGCAGTGGTGTCCTTTGTCGTGACGGTTATGGCCATGGTCCCATTCTACGGGACTTAGCCGATGAGCCCACGAAACAGGCCACGCACTAGGCCTTGATCACGTTTCGCCCGAATTCCGAGCGCAGATCACCCACCACCCCCGCGATGTCCACGTTGAAGCGGCGATCCAGCCGGTAGGCCTTACCGGGTGACCCCGCCTCCAGGACGACGGGCGACGCACCGGGGTAACGCGCGAGGATCTCGCGCAGGGTCGCGAAGGAGGTGGGCGTGATGTCCTCGGGGCGCAGCGCCAGTCGCAACTCCTCGTCGCCGCGACGCGCGGTCAGCGTGCTCACCTCCAGAGCGCTGAAGTGCAGCTCCTCGTCACGCACGTCGAGGCGCCCCTTGATCATGACGACGTTGTCCTTGGCCAGGAAGCCACTGCACTCCTGGAACTTTCGCGCCGAGAACAGGATCTCCAGGGATCCCCCCAGGTCCTCGAGCACCACGCGCGCGTACTGCGCCCCCGCCTTGGTGGTGCGCAGCTGGACCTCCGACAGGATGCCCCCCACGGTGACCGGGCGGCCGGCGCGCGCGAGCTCGTCGGCCCGTTCGCGCACCGTGGTGATCGATCCGTCGGTGCGCGCGGCCAGTGCCGCCTCGTAGGCGTAGAGCGGGTGATCGGAGATGTAGGTGCCGAGCATTTCCCGCTCGAAGTCCAACTTGACCGACGGCTCGAACTCGTCGGCCGCGATGGGCAGCTCCGTGCCCTCCCAGTCGTCGCCCCCCTCCTCGGCGAAGGCCGCGAACAGGGTCGAAATGCCCAGGGAGAGGTCGCGGCGCCGGGCGGTCGTCACCTCGATCAGCTCGTCGATCCGCCAGAGCAGCCCCTGGCGCGTCACCCCGAGCGAATCGAAGGCCCCGGCCTTGATCAGCGACTCCATCGTGCGCCGGTTCAGGACCACGGGGTCGACGCGGCGCACGAAGTCGTAGATGGATCCGAAGGCGCCGTTCTCCTCGCGCTCACGCACGATCTTGTCCACCAGCGCCTCACCGACGTTGCGCACCGCGGCCAACCCGAACAGGATCGTGTTCTCACTGCTCGTGCTGGGGGCGTACTGCGCGAAGGACTCGTTGACGTCGGGCACGCCGACGGCAATCCCCATCTGGCGCGCCTCGTTGAGGTACAGCGACGCCTTGTCCTTGTCGTCCGAGAACGAGGTCAGCAGGGCCGCCATGTACTCCACCGGGTAGTTCGCCTTCAGCCAGGCGTTCTGGTAGGCGATGAGCGCGTAGCCGTAGGCGTGGCTCTTGTTGAAGGCGTAGTCGGCGAAGGGCTCTATCTTGTTGAAGATGGCCTCGGCGAGCTCGGCGGCGTAGCCCTGACGCTGGGCCCCCTGGACGAACTTGGTGCGCTGGGCCTGGATCATGTCGCGGATCTTCTTGGAGCAGGCCTTGCGCAGGTCGTCCGCCTCGGCCATCGAGAATCCGGCGATGGTGGTCGCCACGCGCATGATGTCCTCTTGGTAGATCATGAGGCCGTAGGTCTCACCGAGGATCGGGGCGAGGTCGGGGTGGTCGTAGGTGACGCCCTGGCGATGGTTCTTGCGATCGGCGTAGTCGTTGTGCACGTTCTCGCTGAGCGGGCCCGGCCGGTACAGCGCGACGAGTGCGGCGATGTCGTCGAAGCTGGTGGGCGCCAGGCGGCGCATGAGCTGGCGCATCTTGTCACCCTCGAGCTGGAACACCCCGATCGAGTTACCCCGTTGGAGCATGGCGAAGACCTTCTCGTCGTCCAGGGCCACGTGATCGATGTCGACCTCGTGGCCGCGGCGGCGGCGTACGTGTTCGAGGGTTCGCTCGATGATGGCGAGGTTGCGCAGTCCCAGGAAGTCCATCTTGAGCAAGCCCAGCTTCTCGATGGCGCTGGCCTCGTACTGGGTGACAATCGGCGCGTCCTCGGCCGAGCCGTTCGGACCCGACTTGCGCTGCACCGGCACGTACTCCAGCACCGGCTCCTTGGTGATGACCACCGCGGCGGCGTGGATGCCGTCCTGGCGGCGCTTGTCCACGAAGCCCTTGGCCACGTCGACGACGTGGTGGACGTCGCCGTCGGTGTCGTAGAGGGTCCGCAGCTCGGCCGCCTCGGCGAAGCGGCTCTCGTAGCCCGGGACCGGCGTGAAGCACGCCTCGAGGGGCAGGTCCTGGCCCATGACCAGGGGCGGCATCGCCTTGGCGATCCGGTCACCCAGCTGGGGCGGGTAGCCCAGCACGCGTGCGGCGTCGCGCACCGCCGCGCGGGCCTTGATGGTGGAGAACGTGATGATCTGCGCGACGTGGTCCGCTCCGTAGCGCTCCGCGGCGTAGCGGATCACGTCACCGCGATAGCGCTCGTCGAAGTCCATGTCGATGTCCGGCATCTGCTTGCGGCCGGGGTTGAGGAACCGCTCGAAGATGAGCCCGTAGCGGATCGGGTCCAGGTCCACGATCCGCAGGCAGTAGGCCACGCAGCACCCCGCCGCCGACCCTCGCCCGGGGCCCACGCGGATCCCCGTCTCGCGCGCGTGGCGGATCAGGTCCCACACCACGAGGAAGTAGTCCGAGAAGCCCATCGTCGCGATCACGCCCAACTCGTAGTCCAGGCGCGAGCGGACCGTCTCGTCGACCACGCCGTAGCGCTCGGTGGCCCCGGCGAAGGCCAGCTCGCGCAGGAAGCGGTTCGCACCCTCTTGGTGAGTGGCACCGGCGAACTCGCCGGGCACCGGGTACTGCGGCAGGGCGTCGTTGTCGAACTCGATCGTGACGTCGGCTCGTTCGGCGATGACCAGGGTGTTGTCGCAGGCCTCGGGCACCTCGCGGAACAGGTAGCGCATCTCCGCGCTCGTCTTCAGGTAGTGCTGATCACTGTGGAAGCGGAAGCGAGTCGGATCGGACACCAGCGAGCCGGTGCCGATGCACAGCAGCGCGTCGTGCATCTCGACGTCGGCGTGGCTGACGTAGTGCAGGTCGTTGGTGGCCAGGAGCGGTGCGCCGATCTCACGCGCCAGCGTCACGAGCTGGGGATTGGTGCGAGCCTGTTCGGCCAGCCCGTGGTCCTGCAGCTCGATGAAGAAGTTCTCCGGTCCGAAGATCGACTGCAGGCGGCCGGCCAAGTCGCGGGCCTTGGGATAGTTGTCCTGAAGCAGCGCCTGGAGCACCACGCCGCCCAGGCAGCCCGAGGACGCGATGAGCCCCGCCGCGTGGCGCTCGAGCAGCTCCCAGTCCAGACGAGGCTTGTAGTAGTACCCCTCGAGGAACGCCCGCGACGAGAGCTCGCGCAGGTTACGGTACCCCTCGTTGGTGACCGCCAACAGCGTGAGGTGGTGGTAGAGCTTCTGACCCCCGTCCGTGTCACCGCCGGTGTCGTCCAGTCGCCCGCGCCGCGGCGGACGGTCGCAGCGCGACTCGGCGGCCATGTAGGCCTCGAG
>JAJZYE010000142.1 GCA_021806055.1 Actinomycetes bacterium
CCCGCGACGCCCTGGCCGCCCTAGAGCGGGCGGCGGGCGAGCAGACTGTCGTGCTGGACGACCACACGAGCCTGGACGTGCTGGTGACGGCGGTGCACGGAGCCCGGGCGTGCGTGGTGCGCTTCCGGGTGCGCCACGGCCGCGTCGTGGGCCGCAGCGTCCACCTGGTGGACCGGTCGATGGACGAGAGTGAGGCCGAGATCCTGGAGGCCGTGTTCGTCAACCTGTTCGAGGACGCCGGTGACGTGCCGCCGATCGTGGTCGTGGACTCGCCGTCGGCGACGACGCCGCTCAGCACCGCGCTGCTCACGTCGCGCCGCGGTCGTCCGGTGCGGGTGGTCGTGGCCCAGCGCGGGCGCCGTCGGCGGCTCGTGCAGATGGCGCGCGCCGACGCCGACGCCGTAATGGCGCGCGAGGCCCTGCGCCGCGAGGCCGACCATAACGTCCGCTCGCGCGCCCTCCAGGAGCTGGGTGCGGCCCTGGGCCTGGCCCAGCCGCCCTTTCGCATCGAGTGCTTCGACATGAGCCACCTTCAGGGGACGAACTACGTGGGCTCGATGGTGGTCTTCGAGGACGGACTCGCCCAGAGGAAGGACTACCGGCACTTCAACGTGCGCGAGGTCCTCGGCAACGACGACGTGGGCGCCATGGCCGAAGTGGTGCGCCGCCGGCTGCGTCACTGGGACGAGGACCGGGCGCACACGCGCTTCGCCCGGGCGGACCTGCTCATCGTGGACGGGGGACTGCCGCAGCTGCACGCCGCCGAGGCGGTGGTGACCGAGCTCGGGCTCCACGGGCGCGTCGCGCTGGCGGCCCTGGCTAAGCGCGACGAGTTGCTCTACCGGCCGGGCTCGTCGGATCCGGTCAGCCTCGAACGCGGCTCGGAGTCGTTGTACCTGGTCCAGCGGCTGCGCGACGAGGCCCACCGCTTCGCGATCACCTTCCACCGCTCCAAGCGCGGCGCGTCCATGGTGGCCTCGTCGCTCGAAGGGGTTCGGGGCCTCGGCGCCGCGCGACGGGAGCGGCTTCTGGCGACGTTCGGCTCGCTCGACGCGCTGCGCGCGAGTTCCCTCGAGGACCTGCGGGCGCTGTCGTGGCTACCCGACGACGTCGCGACGAGGCTCTACGATCACGTACGGGCGCCACGGGGTCCGCGCCTGACCAAGGGAGACGGCGATGAGTGAGGTGCTGGTGGTGACCGGGATGTCCGGCGCGGGCCGCTCGACCGTCTCGGCCGCCCTGGAGGACCTCGGCTGGTTCGTCATTGACAACCTGCCCCTGGAGCTCATCGTGCGGGTGGCGGAGCTGGCGTCGAGCGGCTCGTCGGACTACGCGGGCGTGGCCTTCACCGTGGGCCGCTCCGGGCGGGTTCAGCCCGAGGCCCTGCTCTCGGTCCTGCGACAGCTGCAATCGTTGCACGAGTCGGCTCGCATCTTGTTCCTCGACGCTCCCGACGACGTGCTCATCCGGCGCTACGAGGGCAACCGCCGGCGCCACCCGTACCCCGCGGCCAGCCTGGCCGCGTCCATCGCCGGCGAGCGGGTGTCGCTGCAGTCCCTGCACGACGCGGCCGACCTGGTGATCGACACCGGCGCGTTGAACACCAACCAGCTGCGGGCGCGCATCGTCGAGGCCTTCTCCGAGTCGAGCGCGTCGCGCTCGCTGCGCGTCTCACTCATGTCCTTCGGCTACTCGCACGGATTGCCCCGTGACGTGGACCTGGTCTTCGACTGCCGTTTCTTGCCGAACCCGCACTGGGTCGACGAGTTGCGTCCCCTCACCGGGCTCGACGAGCCGGTGTCGGCCTACGTGCTGGGCCACGAGCCGGCCCAGCACTTCCTCGAGGACGTCACCCGACTGCTCTCGTGGCAGATTCCTGCCTTCGTTCAGGAGGGCAAGTCGTACCTGTCGATCGCGATCGGCTGCACCGGTGGCCGCCACCGCTCGGTGGCTATCGCCGAGGAACTGCGCCGGCGACTGGATCTGCCCACGGCGGTGCTGCATCGCGACATCAACCGGTAGCGCGGATCCTCGCGCGTGGCGTGGACCGGAACCGGGCGTGGCGCGGGGCGACCGGGGGACCGTTCCGCGTGTGGCAAAATTGAGAGACGCGGTTCTCGCTCTCGTGCGCGGACCTAACGCGTGAGACGAGGAGTGAGCGTGGCGATTCGAGTGGGCATCAATGGATTTGGTCGAATCGGGCGCGGCTACGTACGCGCGTCGCTACACCGCGACGACATCGAGGTCGTGGCCGTCAACGACCTCACGTCCCCCGAGATCAACGCCAACCTACTGAAGTACGACTCCACGCAGGGTCGTCTGGCCGATCCGGTGAGCGTGCGCGACGGCGAACTGGTGGTGGGGGGCGCGACGCTGAAGGTGCTGTCGGAGCGCGAGCCGGGCTCGCTGCCCTGGCGCGAACTGGGCGTGGACGTGGTGATCGAGTCGACCGGACGCTTCACGTCGCGCGCCGCCGCCGCGGCCCACCTCGGGGCCGGCGCGCGCACGGTCATCATCTCGGCTCCGTCGGGTGACGCCGACGCCACCTTCGTGATGGGCGTCAACGAGGGGACTTACGATCCGCAGACGCACCGTGTCATCAGCAACGCGTCGTGCACCACGAACTGCTTCGTCCCGATGGTCAAGGTGCTCGATGACGCACTGGGCGTGCGGGCGGGGCTCATGACCACGGTGCACGCGTACACCAACGATCAGAATCTCCTCGACCTCGCGCACAAGGACCCCCGTCGGGCGCGCGCCGCGGCCGTGAACATCGTGCCGTCCTCGACGGGCGCCGCGCGAGCGACGAGCCTGGTGCTGGCCGCCATGAAGGGGCGCCTCGACGGCACCTCGCTGCGCGTCCCGGTGGCCGACGGCAGTATCACCGACTTCACTGCGATCGTGCGCGCCACGTCCGTTGAGGAGATCAACGAGGCGTTCCGCGTCGCCGCGCAGGGGCCGCTGCGCGGTATCGTGGACTACACCGACGAGCCGGTCGTGTCCTCGGACATCGTGGGGCGTCCCGCGTCGTGCACCTTCGACTCGTCGATGACCATGGTCCAGCGCATCGACGACGACCAGAGCCTGGTGAAGGTGTTCGGCTGGTACGACAACGAGTGGGGCTACGCGAATCGCCTGGTCGACCTGACGGCGCACGTGGGCCGATGAGGGCCGACGACCTGAAGTCCTACGAGCGATGGGGGAGCCTCCAGGGCAAGAAGGTGCTGGTGAGAGTGGACTTCAACGTGCCCGTCGAGCTGCGTGACGGGCAGTGGCGCGTCACCGACGACTTTCGCATCCGCAGCGCGATCCCCCTCTTCGAGGACCTGCTCGCGCGTGGGGCCACGGTGGTGGCCTGCACGCACTTCGGCCGCCCGAAGGGCCACGTGGTCGACGACTACCGCGTGGACCCGATTCGCGAACGCCTCGCGGAGTTGTGCGCGGGAGTGACGCTGATGGAGAACCTGCGCTTCGATCCGGGCGAGGAGGCCAACGACCACACCTTCGGCGCCTCGTTGGTGCGAGGCTTCGACTACTACGTCAACGAGGCCTTCAGCGCGTCACACCGCGCGCACGCGTCGATCATGATCCCACCGACGCTGGTGCCCAGTGCGGTCGGACCCAACTTTCGACGCGAGGTGGAGGTGATGCGTGGGGTCATCGACTCGCCGGCCCAGCCCTTCGTGGCGATCGTCGGGGGAGCGAAGGTCGGCGACAAGCTCGGCTTCGTGAAGGTGCTGGCGCAGCGCGCCGACACCGTGATCGTCGGGGGCGGCATGGCCTACACCTTCGAGTACGCGCAGGGCCGCACGATCGGCTCGTCGCTCTTCGACGCCTCCTACGTCGCGGAGTGCACCGATCTGCTCTCGCGCGAGAACGTCATCATTCCCACCGACACGCGGGGGCTGGCCGACGGCTCGCCAGTGGGGCCCGACGGCGGTGCTGACCCGGTCCTCGATTTCGGCGCCAACGTGCCTGAAGGTTGCGAGGGCTTCGACATCGGACCCGAGACCATCGAGCGATTCACGGCGGCCATCGCACCTGCGAGGACCATCCTGTGGAACGGGCCAATGGGGCTGTTCGAGGACGATCGATTCGCTCGTGGCACCGAGGCGGTGGCGCGCGCGGTGGCCGCGTCGTCGGCGTTCTCCGTGATCGGGGGTGGCGACTCGGCGGCGGCTTTGAAGAAGTTCGGGCTCACCGAGTCGGTCGGCTTCGTCTCCACTGGGGGTGGGGCCTCCCTGGAGCTGGTGGAGTGCGGTGACCT
>JAJZYE010000143.1 GCA_021806055.1 Actinomycetes bacterium
GCCGTAGACAATCCGCTCGGCGATCGTGCGCTTGCCGCGCTCGAGGATCTTGTTCGTGACCTGGGTCACCAGCACCGACTTGTAGATCGGGTCCGGCACCAGTTCACGGCGTTCGGCGGGTCCCTTGCGCGGCATCAGCTCTCCTTCTTGGCGCCGTAGCGGCTACGGGCCTGCTTGCGGTCGCGGACGCCCGAGGTGTCCAGGGCCCCGCGGATGATCTTGTAGCGCACGCCCGGCAGGTCCTTGACACGACCACCGCGCACCAGCACGATCGAGTGCTCCTGGAGGTTGTGGCCCACGCCGGGGATGTACGCGGTGACCTCGACGCCCGAGGTCAGGCGCACGCGCGCCACCTTGCGCAGCGCCGAGTTCGGCTTCTTGGGCGTGACCGTGTGCACGCGGGTGCACACGCCACGACGCTGCGGGGCTCCCTTGAGAGCCGGCGTCTTGGTCTTGGCGATCTTCTCCTGTCGGCCCTTCCGGACCAACTGGGCAATGGTGGGCACGCGAAACCTCTTCTCGGTGAACTTCGTTAGGCGCCGCGACTTCCGGCGCACGGACTATCTATTCTAGGGCACGCCCGACCGCCACGGCAAGCCCGCCGCGGCGGGCCGACGCGATCCGCGGGTTCCTACAGCGCCTGGCCGCCCAGGTCGTCCTCGGGGTGGACGGCCTCGTCCTCGGGCAGGGCCGACTCGTCGTAGCTGGCGCCGATGTTCTGGAACGCCGTCAGGTCGGCGCTGAAGGAGTCGTCGCTGCTCAGCTCGCCGAGCAGGCTCGCCAGGTCCAGGTCCTCGTCGGACACCTGGGCCCAGTCCGGCAGCAACTCCGCGTCGGGCATCTCGAGGCGCAGCGCGCTCTCGTCGTAGTAGCTGAGCCCCGATCCCGCCGGGATCAGCTTGCCGATGATGATGTTCTCCTTCAGGCCCACCAGGTGGTCGCGCTTGCCCTCGATCGCGGCCTCGGTCAGCACCCGGGTGGTCTCCTGGAACGACGCCGCCGACAGCCACGAGTCCGTGGCCAGCGACGCCTTGGTGATCCCCATGAGCTGGGCGCGACCGTCGGCCGCCTCGCGGCCGCCGGCCTCGATCTCGTCATTGGTGTCGTTGAACACCTTGACGTCGACCATCGCCCCGGGCAGCCACGGCGAGTCGCCGGCGTCGACGACCTGCACGCGGCGGGTCATCTGACGCACGATCAGCTCGATGTGCTTGTCGTGGATCGACACGCCCTGGTCGCGGTAGACGTTCTGGACCTCTTCGACCAGGTACTGCTGGGTCTCGCGCGTCCCGCGGAACTTCATCATGAGCTTGGGGTCGAGCGGACCGTCGTGCAGTGGCGTTCCCACCTCGACCTCCTGGCCGTCCTCCACCAGCAGGTGGCGGGCGATGGAGATCGACTCCTCCTGGAGCTCGCCGTCGTTGCCCACGATCTGGACCTTGCGCTCGCGCCCCACCAGCTCCACGCGCACGACTCCCGCGTGCTCGGCGACCTTGGCGGCGCCCTTGGGGGTGCGGGCCTCGAACAGCTCCACCACGCGCGGCAGGCCGTGGGTGATGTCACTCTCGGTCACACCACCGGAGTGGAAGGTCCGCATCGTCAGCTGCGTGCCCGGCTCCCCGATGGACTGGGCGGCGATGACGCCGACGGCCTCACCGAGCTCCACCAGTTGGTGGGTGGCCAATGAGAGGCCGTAGCAGTTGGCGCAGACTCCCTGTACGGCGTCGCAGGTCAGCGTGGTGCGCACGCGCACACGCGTCACCGCCGGGTCGTCGCGCAGGGCGACCACGTCGTCCATGAGCAGCATGGCGCCGCTCTCGAGCACCGTGCCGTCGCTCAGGCTCACGGCCTCGGCGAGCACGCGACCCCAGAGCTTGGTCTCCAGGTGCGCCCGCTGGGCGTGCGTGTCGGGGGCCACGTGCTCAATCCACATGCCGCGCGCCGTGCCGCAGTCGTACTCCTTGACGATCAGCTCCTGCGCCACGTCGACCAGACGCCGGGTCAGGTAGCCCGAGTCCGCCGTGCGCAGCGCCGTGTCGCCCAGGCCCTTACGAGTGCCGTGGGTGGAGATGAAGTACTCCAACACCGAGAGGCCCTCGCGGAAGGACGACTTGATCGGACGCGGGATCATCTCACCGCGCGGGTTGGACACGAGGCCCTTCATCGCGGCGATCTGGCGGATCTGCTGGCTGTTGCCTCGCGCGCCCGAGTCCACCATCATGCGGATCGGGTTGTCGGCGATGGCGTTCATCGCCCGGTCGGTCGCGTCACCGACCTCCTTGTTGGCGTTGGTCCAGATCTCGATCTCCTGCTGGCGACGCTCGTCGTCGACGATCACGCCCCGGCGATAGTTGGTCTCGACCCGCGCCGCCTGCTCCTCGTACTTGTTGAGGATCGCCGCCTTCTCCGACGTCGTCACGACGTCGTCGATCGAGATGGTGAGCCCGGACTGCGTGGCGAAGCGGAAGCCCAACGCCTTGATCGCGTCCAGCGACTCGGCGACCTCTTGGCGCGTGTAGCCGCCCGAGATCTCCTCGACGATGGTGCCGATCGGCTTGGCGTTCTTCCCGATCAGTTCGTTGACGTAGCGAAATCCCTTCGGCAGTGCCTCATTGAACAGCACGCGCCCAGGAGTGGTGATCAGGCGCCGGCCCGCGCCGGTCACCTCGATCCCCGCGGCGGCCAGTCGCTCGTCGAGCGTCGAGCCCGCCAGGGGACGCAGCTCGATCGGCGTGCGCACCCCCAGCGACGCGTCGCCGAGGGCCGACTCGATCTCGAAGACGTGGCGCATCACCCGCGGGTGCGGGGTCGACGTCTCGGCCGGCAGCGTCAGGTAGTACGCCCCGAAGACCATGTCCTGGGACGGCTCGGTGATCGGCCGGCCCGTCGCCGGCGTGAAGATGTTGTTGGTCGAGAGCATCAGGATCCGAGCCTCGGCCTGCGCCTCGGCCGACAGCGGCACGTGCACCGCCATCTGGTCGCCGTCGAAGTCGGCGTTGAAGGCTCGACACACCAGCGGGTGGATCTGGATCGCCTTGCCGTCCACCAGGATCGGCTCGAAGGCCTGGATCCCCAAGCGGTGCAGGGTCGGGGCGCGGTTCAACAGCACCGGGTGCTCGCGGATGACCTCCTCGAGCACGTCCCAGACCGCCGCCTTGCGGCGCTCGACCATGCGCTTGGCGCTCTTGATGTTCTGGGCCATCTGCGTCTCGATCAGGCGCTTCATGACGAAGGGCTTGAAGAGCTCGAGCGCCATCATCTTGGGCAGGCCGCACTGGTGCAGCTTGAGTTGAGGGCCCACCACGATCACCGAGCGCCCGGAGTAGTCGACGCGCTTTCCGAGCAGGTTCTGGCGGAAACGCCCCTGCTTGCCCTTCAACATGTCCGAGAGGCTCTTCAGCGGCCGACCACTCTGGCCCGCCACCGGGCGGCCCCGTCGTCCGTTGTCGAACAACGCGTCCACGGCCTCTTGGAGCATCCGCTTCTCGTTGTTCACGATGATGTCGGGCGCCCCGAGGTCGAGCAGTCGCTTCAGACGGTTGTTGCGGTTGATCACGCGCCGGTACAGGTCGTTGAGGTCACTGGTGGCGAAACGACCGCCGTCCAGCTGCACCATCGGGCGCAGGTCGGGGGGGATGACCGGCACGGCCTCGAGGATCATCGCGCGCGGGTCGTTGAGACGTCGCCCCTGGTCGTCGCGGCGGTTGAAGGACTGCACGATGGCGAGGCGCTTGAGGAACTTCGCGTGACGCTGCGCGCTGAGCGGCTTGCGGCCATCCTTCGCGTCGATCATCTCGCGCATCATGCGCTCTTCCTCGTCCAGGTCCATGCGATCGATCAGGCCGATGATCGCGTCGGCGCCCATGCCGCCCTCGAAGTACTCGCCGAAGCGGAACTCCATCTCGCGGTAGAGAACCTCGTCCTCGATGATCTGTCGCGAGTGGAGCCCCTCGAAGGTGTCGAAGGCCCGCTGGGCCAGGTCCCGCTCCTCGGCGAAGCGCTGGCGCACGCCCTCGAGCTCCTTCTCGGTGCCGCGCTGCAGCGCGCGAAGGTCGGCCTCACGCCCACCCTCGGTCTCGAGCTTCTCCGCGCGAGCCTCCAGGTCCTTCAACTTGTTGTCCAGGGCCTTGGCCTCGCGATCGGCGATCTCCACCAGCTCCTCGGACAGGCCCTGGCGCAGGGCGGCCGGCTCCTCGTGACGTCGCTCCTCGGCCACGTAGGTCACCATGTGGGCGGCGAAGTAGATCACCTTCTCGAGCTGCTTC
>JAJZYE010000144.1 GCA_021806055.1 Actinomycetes bacterium
ACTCCCGACGCGATGGTCATCACGGCGACATCACGGTGGGCGACGTGGCTCAACTCGTGTGCGAGGACGGCTTCGAGCTCCTCGTCCGAGAGTCGCCGCATCAGCCCGCGCGTGGCGCAGATGACGGCGTGGCTGGGGTTGCGTCCGGTGGCGAAGGCGTTGGGCATGTCCATCTCCGAGACGCCGACCCGGGGCTTGGGCATGTTGGCGAGCAGGCAGAGGCGGTCGACGATCTGGTGCAGGCGTGGTTCCTGCTCGGGCGTCACCTCGTGCGCGTGCATCGAGAACATCGCGATCTTGTCCGAGAAGTAGTACTGGGAGAAGATCAGGGCGAGGGCGATCACGATGACGAAACCCAGGCCCAGGCCGACGCGCAAGAGCACGGTCACGATGATCATGTACAGGATCACCAGGGCGAGCCCCGTCACGAACATGCGGACGTTCAGCCCGCGGTCGGTTTCGATCTTGGAGCCGCCCGCCACTACTTGGCCTCCTCGCTCGCGCCGGCGTCGCCCGACGCCAGGGCGCCCGTGTCGGGGCCGCTCGACAGCTGGGCCTTCAGTGCGGCGAGCTGGGCGTCGACGTTCGAGGTCGCGCTGGCCTTGTCGAGCTGGGCCTGGATGTCGTCGCTGGGGCTCGCGGTGAGGTCGGTCAGAGCCCCCGAGGCGAGCAGCTCGTCCAGTGCGCCGCTTCGGGCCTGCATCGTCGCGACCTTGTCCTGCGCGCGTTGCATGGCGGCTCCGGCGTCCGACATTGACGTCGAGATGCCGCTCACGGCTTCGTTGACGTGCGCGGACGCCTCCGCCGCGGTGTAGCTGGCCTTGATGGTCTCCTTACGGGTGCGGAAGGCCTCGACCTCGGTCTGCAGCTTCTGCGCGGTGGCCGTGAGCTTGTCCTCCTGCTCCACGATGCTGGCGTGCTGGGTGTCGAGGTCCTGGAGCTGCGCGGCGATGGCTTCGCGCCGGGTGAGCGCCTCGCGGGCCAGGGACTCGTTGCCCTGGGCCAGGGCGGCCTTGGCCTGTTCGGCCAACTTGTCCCCCTGGCTCTTCAACTGCTCCGCCTGGATCTCCACCCGCTTGCGGGCGGTCGCCACGTCGGCGACGGCCCGGCGGACCTTCGTCAGGTTGTCGAGCTGCTGCTGGTAGGACAGATCGAGCGTCTGGCGGGGATCTTCCATCTTGTCTAGGGCCGCGTTGGACTTCGCCTTGAAGATCGTCGTGACGCGCTGTACCAAACCCATGGCGGGCCTCCTTCATTGTCTCCAGACTAGGGGCCCGGGGCCTCGCGTGTGAGGTAGCCCGGCCCGTCGTCGTCGACTGGCTACCTCGGTAGTGTACGGTCCTGTTCGGTGGCCTGCTGCGCCAGTTCGTCGCGGTACGCGGCCAGCGCCGCGGCCAGGCCGTCGTCGTCCAGCGCCAGGATGCGCAGTGCCACCAGGGCGGCATTGAGTGAGCCGTTGATGGCCACGGTGGCTACCGGCACGCCGCGCGGCATTTGGACGATGGAGAGTAGTGAGTCCAGGCCGTCCAGGCGCGCTTGGGCTATCGGCACGCCGATCACCGGCAAGGTGGTCAGCGCCGCCAGCATCCCCGGTAGGTGGGCGGCACCGCCGGCGCCAGCGATGAGCACGCGCAGCCCCCGTCCGCGCGCGTCGTGGCCGTAGTCGATCATGGCCTCGGGGGTGCGGTGCGCCGAGACGACCCGCGTCTCGTGCGTGACGCCGAAGCGCTCCAGGGTCTCGCTGGCCGCGGCCATGACGGTGTGGTCCGACGACGACCCCATGACGATGCCCACTCGAGGGTTCACTCGTCCTCCCAACTGGCGGTGCCCGCGCGGCGCGCCTCCCGCCATGCTCTCACGCGCGTGGCCGCCGCGTCGTCACCCCACGCGGTGACGTGGCCGATCTTGCGCTCGGGGCGCCAGGCCTTGGCGTAGTCGTGGATCGCGACACCCGTGCGCGGCGCAGTGCGCGACCAGCCGGGCGGCGGGGGCTGGGGGCCGCCCGTGACATTCACCATCACGACGTGGGCTGCGGTGGGCGTCGTCGGACCCAGTGGCCGTCCGGTGACGGCGGCCAGATGGTTGGCGAATTGGCTCGTCCGCGCGCCCTCGATGGTCCAGTGACCGGTGTTGTGCGGACGCAGGGCGACTTCGTTGATCAGCAGGCCCGCGTCGGTGACGAAGAGCTCGACCGCCAGGACGCCGACGGCGTCGACGAGCTCCGCGATGCGCACCGCCAGCGCGGCGGCCTCGTCGTCGTGTCCCGTGTCGCAGGGGTAGCGAACCTCGGCGCACTGCCCGTCGCGCTGGACCGTCGTGACCAGGGGGTAGGTGACCACGTCGCCGTCGGCACCGCGTACCAGGAGCTGGGCCACCTCGCCGCGCAGGGTCAGGCTCTCCTCCACGACGACGCTGGCACCGAAGCGTTCGACGGCCGCGCGCGCGTCGTCGCGACCAGTGCTGAACACGACGCCGCGCCCGTCGTAGCCGCCGCGAGCCGCCTTCACCACGGGGGCCGCGTCGACGGTGTCGAGGAAGGTGGTCAGGCCGGCGTCGCGCGGGGAGTCGACCACGACGAAGCGCGGCAGGGGTAGGCCCGCATCGGCGAAGAGCCGACGTTGGTAGGACTTGTCGACGGCCGCGCGCAGCGCGCCGGGCCCCGGGCGCAACAGCACACCCTCGGCCTCGAGGCGGGCCAGCTGTTCGAGGTCGACGAGCTCGTGGTCGAAGGTGATGACGTCGACGCGCTCGGCCAGCGTGCGCAGTGCGGCGTCGTCACGGGCGTCGCCGACGACGACCTCGTCGCAGGTGGCGGTGGCCGGCTCGTCGGCCCCGGCGAGCACCGTCACCGTGATCCCCGGTCGCTCGGCCTCGCCCAGCAGGCGAGCCAGCTGGCCGCCGCCCACCACGCCCACGCGCGAGAGCGCACTACCGTGGGGCACGACGGACACGCAGGACACGTTACCGGTCGCGTCGAGGAGGTCGTGGTGCGCATCGCTATGGGTTTGGACACCAACGGGTCACTGGACGCGACACTGGAGCGCGCCCGGCGCTGGCGCGACCTGGGCTTCACCAGTCAGTGGTCCTCGCAGATCTTCGGGCCCGACACGTTGACGGTGCTGGCCGTTGTTGGCCACGAGTTGCGCGACCTCGACCTCGGTACGGCGGTGGTGCCGGTGCAACCGCGCCACCCCACCATGTTGGCTGCACAGGCCCGCACCGTGGCCGACGCGATCGGGGGGAGGTTCACCCTTGGGGTGGGCCTGTCGCACCAGGTCATCGTCGAGGGGATGTGGGGACTCTCCTTCGAACGCCCGGTCTCGTTCCTGGAGGAGTACCTGGCGGTCCTGGCGCCGACGTTGCGCGGGGAGTCGGTGCGCGTCGAGGGTGAGCGGCTGCGCGTGACCACGACCGGGCCCCTCGGCCCGTCCGAGGTCGAACCACCCGAGCTGTTGATCGCGGCGCTCGGACCGCGCATGCTCGAGCTGGCCGGCCGGGTGAGCGACGGCACGGTCCTGTGGATGACGGGCGCGGCCACCATTGAGAGTTACGTGGCACCGCAGATCCGTCGAGCGGCCGCCGCTGCGGGTCGGCCCGCGCCGCGGATCGTGTGCTCCCTGCCGATCACCGTGACCGACGACGTCGTCGGCGCACGTCAGCGCATCAACGAGGCGTTCGCGGTGTACGCGACGTTGCCCAGTTACGCCGCCGTGATGGCCCGCGAAGGGGCGAGCCAGCCCGCCGACGTGGCGATCGTGGGTTCGCGCGAGCACGTTCTGGAACAGCTGTCGCGCCTCGCTCTCGCGGGTGTCAGCGAGTTCTCTGCGGCGCCGACGGGCTCACGCGCGGAGCGCGACGCCACGGTGGAGGTGCTGATCGAGTTCGCCGGTCGGTGAGTCACGCGAGCCCGGGCCGGTGGGTTGGCGGCCCGCGAGTAGAGTCGAACGGGTCTCGTCGAGAGTTACCGTGAAGGAGTCACCATGTCCGCAGTTGCCAGCGTGTTGGCGCTCATCCTGTTCCTCGCCTTCGCCAGCGCGGGCGTGCAAAAGGTGATTTTCAACCCGTTGACGTCCGCGGCGGCAGCGCACCTCGGCTTCACGAAGAGTGCGTATCGCCGCATCGGGATCGTGGAGATTGTGGCGGCGATTGCCATCGTCGTGGGCCTGACCGCGACCGGGTCGTCGATCGGGGCCATCGTGAACGAGGTGGCCGCCGCGGGTCTCGTCGTGCTGATGGGAGGCGCCGTGGTAACGCACCGGCGAC
>JAJZYE010000145.1 GCA_021806055.1 Actinomycetes bacterium
AGCTGCGGCGCACGGAGCGTCCGAATCAGTGGGCGTTCGCCGTCACGTGCTCCCCGGGCACGTACGTGCGGGTGCTGGTCAGTGACGCGGCGCAGCGCCTCGGAACCCTGGCGCACTTGAGCTCGCTGCGCCGGATTGCGAGCGGCGAACACCGTGTCGACGACGCTCTGACTCTCGAGGAGCTGGCCGAGCGGGTCGCGGGCGGGACCTCGGTGGTGGCACCGGCGCGCGAACTCGTGGCGGATCTCCCCTCGGTGGTCCTCTCCGAGGGTGACGAGGTGGCGATGCGCCGTGGTCAGCGACTCGACGTGGCGCACGCGCCACGCGGTGCAAGCCACCTCGCCGCGCTCGATCGGCACGGCGTGCTCATAGGCATCCTCGTCGAACGAGACGGTCGGTGGCAGCCCGACGTCGTGCTCGCGGCCGGGTAGGTTGAGCGCCGTGAAGGTGATCGACGACGACGAGTGGCGAGCCAGTTCGCCCAGTGCGGTGGCGGTAGGTGTGTTCGATGGCCTGCACCGGGGGCATCAGCAGGTGCTCGCCGAGGTACGCGCGTTGACCGGTGCTGGCGACGCGCTGGCCACGGTGGTGACCTTCGACCCTCACCCCGCGACGGTGCTCGACCCACCGCACGCCCCGCGACTGATTGGCACGATCGGCCAGCGACTGGAGGGAATGGCCCGCCTCGGGGTGGACCAGGTTCGCGTCGTGCGCTTTGATCACGCCCTGGCCAGCGAGTCCGCCGAGGATTTCATCGTGCGCGTCCTGGTGGCGCAACTCCGCACGCACGACGTTGTCGTGGGCGAGGACTTTCGTTTTGGACACGAGCGACGCGGCGACGTGGCGCTCCTTCGTTCGTACGGGGAGCGTTTCGGGTACGTGGTGCACTCCGCGCGCATTGAGGGCGACGAGGAGCGGTGGAGTTCGACCGCGGTTCGCGCCGCCCTGACCCGAGGCGACCTGGCGCGGGCGAATCGCGTACTGGGACGCCCCTTCACCGTGCGCGGCCGGGTCGTGCACGGCGACGCGCGCGGGGCCTCGTTGGGCTTCGCGACGGCGAACCTGGCGCCCGACGCCCGCCAGCAGTTACCGGCGCTCGGCGTGTACGCCGGCGCCGCCCGTACGCCCGACGGTGCCTGGTGGCCCGCGGCGATCTCGGTGGGCACGCGACCCCAGTTCTACGAGGCAGGGGCCGTGGGGGTCGAGGCGCACCTCGTGGGGTACCGCGGTGACCTGTACGACCAGGTGCTGGACGTGAGTTTCCTCTCCGCATTGCGTCCCGAGTCGACGTTCGACAGCGTCGACGCCCTCGTGGCCCAGATGGAGCGCGACGTGCGCGCGACCGTCGCGGTATTCGCGGGGTTCACGCCCGAGTCGTTCGTCCTGCTACGCTAGAGGTTCGGTCAGCGACGCTGATCGTGTGGGCCGTCAAGTGGGCGGCGCGCACCGGGACACCCGACACATAAGGCACACAACGTTATGGCTGAGAAGCAGCAGATCATCAAGGACTATCAGGCGCACGCCACGGACACGGGCTCGCCCGAGGTTCAGGTCGCTCTCTTGACGGACCGGATCGCGCACCTCACCGAGCACCTCAAGGTTCACAAGGGTGATCACCACACCCGGCGGGGACTGATGATGCTCATCGGCCAACGGCGACGTCTGCTGGACTACGTCCAGCGCGACGACGTCGAGCGATACCGCGCCTTGATCGGTCGCCTCGGCATTCGTCGCTAGCCGAGTTGATGCGTCGACGACGTCGGCGCGTTCAGCACATCCGGGCCCCGGACGCCAGTGGAGAACAGTCGCGGAACGCGAAGGTTGCCCACTGGGATCCGGGCGGAGTGCTGCAAGTTGCTTAAGGAGCACAGCCATGAACGACGCAATTCGCGTAAGCCGCCCGCTAACGGGCACTGACAAGACCCTCAGCTTCGAGGCCGGTCGACTCGCCCAACTGGCCGACGGCGCGGTTCTCGCTCGCCTGGGCGACACCATGGTGCTCGCCACCGTGACCGCGTCGCGCAGTGTTCGCGAGGGGATGGACTTCTTCCCCCTGACCGTGGACATCGAGGAGCGGGCCTACGCCGCGGGGAAGATTCCCGGTTCCTTCTTCCGCCGTGAGGGCCGTCCCTCGGACCAGGCGATCCTCATCTGCCGACTGATCGACCGCCCGTTGCGCCCCTCGTTCCCCAAGGGCTTTCGCAACGAGGTCCAGGTCGTGGGCACGGTGATGAGTGCCGACCAAGAAAATCCGCACGACATTCTGGCGATCAACGCGGCCTCCGCGGCGCTGATGATATCGGGTATCCCCTTCGACGGGCCCATCGGTGCGGTACGCATGGCCTACACGGTCGAGGGCGAGTGGCGGGCGCACCCGACCTACGCCGAGGGCGACGAGTCGACGTTCGAGCTGGTCGTGGCCGGACGGGCGCTCAGCGAAGCTCCCGACAGTGACGTGGCGATCATGATGGTCGAGGCCGGTGGCACGGCGGGCTCGTTCGACATGTACGCCGGTGGCGCACCCAAGGTGAGCGAGGACGTGCTGAGCGCGGGTCTCGAGGCGTCCAAGGTCTGGATTCGCGAGGCCATCAACCTCCAGCGTGAGCTGGTGAGCGCGGTGGTCAGCGAGCGTGGACCCATCACGCCGATGCCGTACCAGTTGTTCCGTGACTACGAGGACGACGTGTTCGCGAGGGTTGAGGCCGTGGGCGCGACGCTCGTGGCCGACGCCAATCAGCTGACGGTCAAGCAGGAGCGGGCGACCGCCCTCGAGGAGGCGACTGGCGCGATCGTGGCGCAGCTGACTGACGAGTTCGCCGAGCGCGTCGGCGAGATCAAGGCGGCCGTTAAGGCCCTGACGAAGCAGCTCGTGCGTCGGCGCATCGTCGACGAGGGGGTTCGCATCGACGGGCGTAGCGCGACTGACATCCGTCCGCTCTCGGCCGAGATCGACCTCTTCCCGATGACGCACGGCTCGGCGCTCTTCCAGCGTGGTGAGACCCAGGTCGTCAACGTGACCACGCTGGGGATGCCCCGCATGCGCCAGCAGATCGACACGATCACGCCCGATGAGTGGCGCCGGTACATGCACCACTACAACTTCCCGCCGTACTCGGTGGGCGAGACCGGGCGAGTCGGGTCACCGAAGCGTCGCGAGGTCGGACACGGGATGCTGGCCGAGCGGGCGCTCGTTCCGGTGCTGCCGAGTGAGGAGGAGTTCGCCTACGCGCTGCGTGTGGTGTCGGACGTGCTGCAGTCGAACGGATCGACGTCGATGGCCTCGGTGTGCGGCTCGACGCTGTCGTTGATGGCGGCCGGAGTGCCGATCAAGGCACCAGTGGCCGGCATCGCGATGGGCCTCGTGTACGACGCAGGGCGCTACGTCACGCTGACGGACATTCTCGGCGCCGAAGACGCCTTCGGCGACATGGACTTCAAGGTGGCGGGTACGGCGGACGCCGTGACGGCCCTCCAGCTCGACACCAAGATCGACGGTCTCCCGGCGGAGGTTCTCTCCCAGGCACTGCACCAGGCGAAGCAGGCCCGCCTCACCATCCTGGACGTGATCACGAACACGATCGCGGAGCCGCGTGACCACGTGGCCGAGGTGGCGCCCAAGATCGTGTCCCTAGAGATTCCGATCGACAAGATCGGCGAGGTGATCGGGCCCAAGGGCAAGGTGATCAACACCCTGCAGCAGGAGACGGGCGCGGACATCGCGGTGGACGACAACGGCGTGGTGGGGACGGTCACCATCGGCGCCAAGGACGGCCGTGCGGTGGAGGAGGCGCGACGTCGCATCGAGATGATCCTCGACCCGCCGACGGCCGAAGTGGGCGTGACCTACTCCGGCCGGGTCGTCAACCTCGCCAAGTTCGGCGCGTTCATCGCGATCATGCCTGGCCGCGACGGTCTACTGCACATCTCCAAGATGTCGCCCCTCAACGGCGGGCGACGGATCGGGCAGGTGGAGGACGTGCTCGAACTTGGTCAGGCCCTCGAGGTGCGCGTCGACGACATCGATCCTCAGGGCAAGGTGTCGCTCTCCTTGGCTGGTGAGTTCGCCGGGATGGACGACGAGGCGGACGAGCGCCCGCGTCCCGCTCGCGAGGCCGGGTCGCGCGGGCGTGAGCGTGACAGCTCGCGTGACAGCTCGCGTGACAGCTCGCGCGACAGCTCGCGCGACAGCTCGCGCCGTGCGGCCCCGGTG
>JAJZYE010000146.1 GCA_021806055.1 Actinomycetes bacterium
CTCGCCCTGGGCGTGAACATGCCCGCCCGATCGGTCGCACTCGAGAAGTTCTCGAAGTTCTCCGACGCCGGTCGCCAGTTCCTGACGAGCGGCGAGTTCTCCCAGCTGAGTGGTCGCGCCGGGCGCCGCGGTCTGGACGACGAGGGGCACGCGGTGGTGTGCTTCGCCAACGAGGTCGCCCTGCGCGACGTCGCGCGCGTCGCGCTCTCGCCACCCTCGGATCTGCACTCGTCATTCAAGCCCACCTATAACCTCACGGCGAACTTGATGGCTCACGTCCCCGAGGAGACGGCCCTGGCGATCGTGCGCAGCTCCTACGCACAGTTCGAGGCCGACCACCGACCGACCGCGAGTCGGCGCTCGCTCAGCGAGCAGCTCGCGGCCCGCCACCGCGTGCTCGAGGAGTTGGGCTACGCCGACGGCTGGCGCCTACTCGCGCCGGGACATCTCCTGCGCTCGCTCTACCACGAGTCGGACCTCCTGATCGCCCAGTCCCTCGCCGCCGGGATCTTCGACGACCTCGAGCCCGCCACGCTGACCGGGGTGCTGTCCAGTTTCGTCTACGAGGGCCGGCGCACCTCGCGACGCGACCACGCGGGCGCCCACGTGAGCGTGGCCCGGTCGCGCACGCTGCACGATCACCTCGGTCAGGAGCGCCGCGACGCCCTCACCGATCGCGTGAGCCAGGTCAAGGTGACCGCCGCGACCATCGCCCAGATCGAGGGCCGCTACCGGGTGCCCCACGCTCGCGAGCCCGATGGCTCCTTCGCCCGCCCCGTCGCCGCCTGGGCGCGCGGCGCCACCCTGCGCACGGTCCTGGACCTCGCCGACCTGGAGGTGGGCCTGACCTCACCGGGGGACTTCGTGCGCACCGTGAAGCAGGTGGCGGACCTGTGTGACCAGCTCGGCCGCCTCGGGGAGCACCGCGACGTCGCCCGAGTGGCCCGCCAGGCCCGTGACGCACTGGTACGCAGCGTCGTGGCGAGCGACCTCAGCGTCCACCCGCCGCGTTGAGTTCGGCCCTAATCTCGTAGGGGCCATGCACCCCTACGTCGCCGAAGAGTTCACCGACGCCGAGGCAGCGATCCTGCGCCGGTACGTGACCAACCTGGACGGCCCGGTCTTCGCCCTGGTCAACCTCCCCGAGGTCGTCAAGGGGGCCCTCTTCGCGCGCTACTCGCGATCGTCGAAGAGCCTACGTCGCCTGTTCCTGGACGAGTTCGTGGGGGACCTCGACTTGACCGGCGACGTCTCGTTCGACGCCACCGTCGGCTTCGCGCGCGCCGACGAGTTCTACCAGCGGATATTCGTGGAGTACGGCGACGACTCGGTGGCCCAGCTCGGTGGCGTGCACCTGGCCTGCGAGCAGGCCAGCAACCTGCTGACCAAGGTACTCGAGCGCGGCCGTCTGATGAGCTACCTCGAGCAGTCGACGCGCTACCTCGGCTACGACCGGCGTCTGGCCAGCGGGCACTACCGGTTCTATCGTGACCACGACATCCTGGAGTCGCGCTTCGGGGCGCGCTACGTCGGCGAGATGGACCGTGTCTTTGACACCTACGCCTCGCTCCTAGCGCCGCTGACCGAGTGGTTGACGAAGCGCTACCCCAAGACCGCTGACGACACCGACTTCGTCTACCGCCAGGCCATTCGCGCCAAGGCGCTGGACGCCGCTCGCGGACTCCTGCCCGCGAGCGCCCTGTCCAACCTGGGGATCTACGGGTCGGGGCAAGCCTACGAGGCGCTCCTGCTGCGTATGCGGGTCCACCCCCTCCCCGAGGTCCGCGACTACGCCGAACTGATGCGTCGTGAGTTGATGAAGGTCATCCCGTCCTTCCTGCGCCGCCTCGACCTGCCCGACCGCGGGGGAGCGTGGTCCGCCTACCTGCGCGAGACCCGTGAGGGCCCGCGCGAGCTCGTCGCGGCGCTGGCCGGCGACGTCGCCCCCGCCGGATTCGACCGGCGGGTCCGCCTCGTCGGCTTCGACCCGCACGGCGAGACCCGCGTCCTCGAGGCGATCGTCGTGGAGGCGTCGGGTCTGGCCGACGCCCAGGCCCGCGATCTGGTCGCGCGGCTGGACGCGGGGGAGCGCACGAGCCTCTTCGCGCGCTACGTGGGTGACCGGCGCAACCGGCGCCACCGTCCGGGGCGCGCCTTCGAGCGCACGGACTACCGCTTCGAGATCGTGTCGGACTACGGTGCCTTCCGCGACCTTCAACGCCACCGACTCTTGTCCATCGAGTGGCAGCCGCTCGGCGCCGACCTCGGTTACGAGGTGCCCGAGGTGATCGTCGACGCGGGCTTGGCCGAACCCTACGAGCAGTCCCTCCAGCGCTCGGGCGAGCTCTACCACGACCTGCGCGACGAGTTCCCCCACCAGAGCCAGTACGCCGTGGCCCTGGCGCACCGGATCCGCTACGTCATCCAGATGAACGCCCGCGAGGCGATGCACCTGATCGAGTTGCGTTCCAGTCCCCAGGGCCACCCCCACTACCGACACATCGCCCAGGAGATGGCGCGGCTCATTCGCGACGAGGCGGGCCACCAGGCCATTGCCGACTCGCTCGCGTTCGTCGACCGCACCGAGACCGACCTCGAGCGGCTGGCCGCCGAGCGGCGGGCCGAACGCCGACGGCGTGGAGCGCCCTAGCCGGGTAGGTTTATCCATTCTTTAACGCGATTAAGGCGCACGCCCGGCCCAAAAGGCTCTACACTGCCTGCGCCACACAGAAGGGATGATCGTGAGCGACAACGAGACCGACGAGGTATTCGACGAGGAAGAGCTGGCCGAGGGCTTCGACGAGGAGATCCTCGGTGCCGACGACATCGAGGAGGTGGACGTTGTCGGGATCGACGACGATGACGAGGTCATCGACGACGAGGTGCTCGATGACGTCGAGGACGAGGCGGAAGAGGTGCTGGCCGAGGTCGCGACGAGCGACGACGAGGAGCTCGACGACGACGCGGACGTCGAGCTGGCGCTCGACGAGGTGCTGGCCGAGACCATCCGGCGCGCCACGCTGCCCGAGGACGACGAGGACGACGTGGTGAGTGACGTCGACACCTCCCTCGACGCCACCGAGGCGATCCTGCCCAAGCAGGACGACGAGTTTCGCTGCTCGTCGTGCCGGCTGCTGAAGAAGATGAGTCAACTCGCCGACGAGACGAGCATGCTCTGTCGCGACTGCGTGTGAGCGACTCTCCCGGCGACGCCTCGTCGCTCCACGTGGCGCGTCCGACTGCGGTCTCGGACTCGCTGCGACGCGCCTTCGACGAGGCCTGGCACCACGTGGGGAGCCTGCGCGGCGGGCCCGCCCTGCTCGCGACGATCGCCGGGGGTGGCGACGGCGACGTGCTCGAGCGCCTCGTGGCGCACGACTACCTGTGGACCGCGCGAGTCGGCGACGACGTACGGGGCTTCGCGGTGGTGCGCGAGGGCGTCATCGAAGGGCTATGGGTGGACCCTCGCGAACGTCGTCGCGGCACCGCTCGCGTGCTGCTCGGCGCACTCGCGTCGCTGCCCGATCCACCGCGTGACGCCTGGGCCCTTCCGGGAGACCGCGCCACGAAGTCCCTCTACGAGGCCGTGGGCTGGCGCGCGCGCCTGCTTACGATGCGGGGCGCGTAGCGCGACGGACTGGCCGCACCGGTCGGGTCGGCGGGGGAGGCGGCGGTACCTTCATGCCGAGCAGCTTGGCCAGCTCGGGGATCGCTCCCGCGCTCTTGACCGCCAGCGCGCGGCACTCCGCATCGTCGGGGATCCCCTGGGGCTTGATGGTGCGCCGGATCGATGTGTCCACCGCCAGGGTGACGATCTCGCGCCAGGTGGCCGGTTCGCTGGAGGCGCTCAGCGCGTCGGACACCATGCTCGCCACCCGCGTCGCCATCTCCCCGCTGACCCGCGTGGACATGTCCGGAGGACGAGCCACCAGGCGCAGCGCCTCGGCGGCGTGGCTGTTGGCGACGGCCGCCTCGAGGCGCTCGTTCCACTGGGTTCGTAGGACGTCGAGGCGCGCGTTCAGCGACGCCTGGAGCTCCTTCAGCTGGGCGCGGGCTTCCTCGTCGAGGGACACCACCTTCGCGGAGGTCACCACCGCGCGCAGATCACGAAGGCGCAACTCCTTGCCCGCGCCGATCGCCCCGGCGGCCCGATCCTTCCACTGGGCCAGAGTGCTACGACC
>JAJZYE010000147.1 GCA_021806055.1 Actinomycetes bacterium
GGTCCGGCGCTCCAACGAACGCGAACGGCTCTACCGCCAGCGCGCGACTCGCGGTCTCGAGCACCGAGCGCGCGGACGTGTCCTTCACCACCTGAGCGGCACGGATCGCCTCGACCAGGTGCGCGGAACCGATCCCCGCGCGGCGAGCCTGCGCGATGTGGGACGTGAGGCACGGCTCACAGTTCGCGGCGACGGCCGCACCAATTGCGGCGAGCTCGCGGACCACGACGTCGCTCACCACGAGCGGCGTGTCGACCCTCCCCGTCCACCGCGCCAGCTCATCACGATCGGGATAGCGGCCCGACGAGCAAACCTCGCCGTCGACGATCACGATGGGCAACGCGTCCTCGCCGCCCGTCTCCAACAGCGCCCGTACGATGACGTTCTCGGCGAAACGGCCCGGCTCCTGGCTGAGCGTGACTCGCGTCACACCCACGCCACCGGCCCGCAACCAGTCCAGATCGGTGGCGAAGCGCGCCAGATCGGCGTCCGGGCTCGGCCCGCACACGCCCGTCGAACAGCACATCGCGGGATCAAAGACTTGGACCTCGCGCATAACAACGCCTCCTCACCCGAGCGACGGCCTCTCCGTCGCCCCCACTATATCGTCATTCGACGAAAACCGATAGTAAACACCGCTCACGAACGGGCCACGGAGGGCCCTCGTCGTAACGATCGTCTCACGTCGTCGTTGCCAGCTGAGTGGTGCCGTCTCCCGCCATCAGCGGCTCGTAGGGCGAGACGTACTCCTCGGGCTCCCCCGCATCCCGGTTCACGACGACGGGCGATGCGCCCGATGAAGCGGTGCCGGCAACTCGACGCCGTCGAGCGATCGCACCGGGTGGTGGTCAGGGCCGCGACGCGAGCAGCACCTCGCGTACCAAGTCCACTGACGTCTCGTTCACCGCGATCAGTTCGGCCGTGTCAGCCCCGCAGAGGTGGCCGCGGCCGACGAGATTGTCGCCGAGCAGCGCGGACTCCCACGCGCCAATGAGCGGCGCGAAGGAGCCGGGCTCCTCACGCACCCCCGCGCGACCCGCTGACACCTCGCACACGACGAAGCCGTCGCCCAGAGAGTCGTCGAGCCGAGGCGTGGCACCGGACCCGGCCGCCGGTCCGGTACGCGGCGACGTCGCCCCGACACGGGTTGTTCGTGGAGACCACCTCGAAGTCGCGGCGATCGAACGGCCCGCCGTCGAAGGCGACGTCGCCTCGCGCACGTGTCGCGTACGTCTCACGCAGCAGTGCGCCACGCGTGGCCGTGACACAGCACGAGGTCGTCCGGAGTCACACGCGTGACGTGCGTCTCGAGTCGACCCTGCGTCGAGCGCGGGTCGAGGACCTCGAAGACGAGACGGTGACGCGCCTCCTCGAGCCAGTCCGCCACGGACCCCGCGTCGGCGCGGCACCGCCACCTCCGCGTCGTGGCTCGCTAGAAGCTCACCACCGCCGCGCCCTCGAGCCCGTAGCGCGCGAACGCGTCGCGTGCGTACTCGAGCGTGACGCCCCGTCGGCGCAACTCGTCCTCGGTCTCGTTCGCCACCGCGGCGTTCCGACACGCCCCGACCCGTACACCCGCGGCCACGAGGGCGTCGATCTGCGCCCGGTACTCAGCGTGCACCTCGTCGTCAACCGGCGAGGTGATCGCCGCCTGAGCGGGTCCGAAGCAGTAGACCTCGAGCTCCAGGTCCACGTCATCTGCCACCTGGCGAACTCGCTCGGCGACGTGGGACCCGGCGCTCAGTGACGCATCGTCACCGTGGAAGATGAAGAGGACAGTCTTGGCCATCGCGTCCTTTCCGTGCGCCGGCGATCGGCGCCGCCACGAAGCATATCGTAGTTCGACGATAAACGATACAAGCGACGGCCGTTGGATCTGCGCCTGTGCTACAGCGTGGCCGTGGCCGCCTTCAACGCTGCGAGGCCCTGGGCGTTCAAGCAGTACGACGTGCGGGGCCCCTCGATCTCACCCTGGATCAGGCCGGCGTCGCGCAGGATGCGCAGGTGCTCCGAGACCGTCGACTGGGCGAGGGGCAACTCCGCCACGACGTCCCCGGTCACGCACGATCGTCGCTGCGCGAGCAGGCGCAGGATGCGCACCCGCATCGGGTGACCGAGCGCCTTGGCCATCAGGGCCAGCTGGTCGTCACTGATCGGCGGTGGCGGCGTCACGGGGTCCGGATCGACGCACGTGCACTCCTCGACGGCGGGTTCCGTACTCACGGCGCCCATCGTACCCGCGGGCGCGTCGGTGAGCACCGCAACCGCGCGGTGCCGGCGGGTCGTTCGCGCCGTGGCGCGGCGCGTCGCGTTCCATCAGTCGTGCGGCGCGTCGTCCCGAGCGCCGGTGCCCGTGGGGTCCTCGGCGGCATTGCCGTGCCCGTGGCGCGTGAACGCGTCCGGCCAGGTCACCGCGAAGGGGAACGTGACGTCGATCGCGCGATGGGGCGCGTCGCCGTGGTTCGTTGCGCGCACCACCGCCGCCGCGGTGCGCAGCATAATCCGCCGCGCCAGCCAGAAGAAGAAGAGCGAGAGGGGAATGTTGGCGAACAGCGCCGTGAGGATGGTCACGGGAAAACCACCCGTGTCCCACGAGGTGTTGATGTCGAACCAGGCGTCGCAGAGCAACATCGTGCCGGCCACCACTGACATCATCGCGAGGATCTGGCGGCGATACCACGCCGCCCACGCGGTCCCGATCAGGACCAGCATGAGGGCCGAGTCAAAGCCCACCCACGCCACGTCCCAGTTGTGGGCGCGAAAGCGCGACGGGAGGGTAGCCGCCAGAAACGCCGTCCAGGGAACCATGATCACGACGGCCGCGAACATGATCGTTGAAAACAGTCGATTGAGCTCGAGCATGACGTGCCGCTCGCGCGCGTGCGCCGCCCGGGCCGCGCGCGTCACTCGGCTGGTCATCGTGTCCTCCCATCCCTCTGCTCGCCACTCGACGGCCCGGCGAATGGTGTGCCCGTGCTCCGTGTGGGCCGTCAGGTCGGGTCGCGCAGGTGGCCGACACTCTGGACGTTATCCCCACCCAGCCGCCGCGACGCCGACTGGGCGCGCGGCTCGTCGCGCGACGAACTCACGTCGCCTCCGAGCAGCGTAACGATGCTCGGAGTGCTGGCCCGCTCCCCGCCACCACGCACGCGGCCACGCAGCTCGGCGCCACGGGTATCGCTCGTTCACCGGCGGTGTCCCGGCGCCGCGTGGCGACGGCGGAGTCGAGCGAGGTCATCGTGGCGACGCCCGTCGTCGGCCCCGCGAAGTGGCGCCTGCGTCGCGACGAGACGAACGGGCGACGTCACCCTTCGAGGGCGACCCGGCGTGCGAGGAGGCACTGCGCGGTCGTGACGTCCTCACCGACGATCCCCTCGGGTCGCACTCGGATCGAGTTGCGCCCACGTGTGGCGCGGTCGCCGGCTACGGTACTCCGGGGCGTGTCACGCCACTGGTCGTACGTGTGACTCTCGGCTCACTGGATCGCGAAGCACCGAGCGCGACGAACCCCGCCCCCGTGACGGCGCGCCCCGTCGCCGGGTCGACGACGACCAGCGCGTCGTCGTCGACGTGGTCGGGGTCGCCCCACAGAGTCGCGCGAACCCGGTCCAGGGTGAGGTCGGTGTCATCCACGAGCGAACGCACCTCGTCGACGCTGTACAGGCGCGCGAGCGAGTAGAAGGGGTGACCGGCGCGACCCCACTCCTCGTAGCGCCGTCCCCAGGGACTGTCCCGCGGGACGACGCCCACCGCAACCCGGCCCGCGTCGCGCACCACCCGCCGCGCCTCGCGAAGCAGCGCCGCCGGGTCTCGCGCGAAGCATAAGGTGGCACTGAGCACGACGAGGCCGAACGTCCGATCGGGGAACGGAAGGGCCTCGCCGCGGGCGACGGCGGTCCGCACGCCCCGCGACTGCGCCCACACGAGCGCTCCGTACGCGGGGTCGACACCGACGTCGACGCCCAGTGCCATCGCCACGCGCCCGGTACCGACGCCCACCTCGAGGCTGGGTGCCACGAACGAGGTCGACACCTCGCGCAGGCAGGCGACCTCGGCGCGGGCGACGCGGCGCCCGACGGCCGAGTCGTACCACGCGTCGTATTGGTCCGCGTGCTCGTCGAAGGGCGACGCCAGGTCGATCAACGCCGTCGGGCGTGCGCGCAGTG
>JAJZYE010000148.1 GCA_021806055.1 Actinomycetes bacterium
GTCTTGGGGTCGACCCGCGCCGCGCCGAGCAGATCGTGCGCGGGACGCTGACGTTGCCCGCGGGCACGGGCAAGACCAATCGGGTGGCGGTCTTCGCCGCGGGCGAGGCCGCCCAGGCGGCTCGCGACGCGGGCGCCGACGTGGTCGGCGCGGACGAGTTGGTGGCGCGCGTGGCCGGTGGGTTCCTCGACTTCGACGTGGCTATCGCCACGCCCGACCTGATGGGCAAGGTTGGAGGGCTGGGGCGCGTGCTCGGGCCCCGCGGCCTGATGCCCAATCCCAAGACCGGGACGGTGACGATGGACGTGGCCAAGGCCGTGACCGAGTTCAAGGGCGGGCGCGTCGAGTACCGCACCGACAAGGTCGGCAACGTGCAGCTGCGCGTGGGCAAGGTGAGCTTCTCGCGCGACGACCTGATGCGCAACGTGCACGCGGTCCTGGACGAGATCGTTCGGGTGAAGCCCTCCAGCGCCAAGGGGCGCTACGTGTTGAGCGTCACCCTCTCGTCCACGATGGGCCCCGGGGTGAAGGTCGACCCGGCGCGGGCGCGCGATCGCGACGAGACGCTGGCGCCCGCTGGGGTTTGACGCGACCCTCGCGGGGTCGCTACGATGAAACGCTCGCACGATGCGTCGTGCCACAGTTCGAAGAATCGCCGAAGACATCCGGTGTGGGAAACCACGTAAGGGCCGAGGGGCCCGCCTGACGAGGGGTTCGGGTCCGACGTGTCGGCCCGTTCGCTGGGTGTCCCGGCCCGTACCGGGCGGCATCCGGTGAAGGAGTCACAGTGAAGGTACGTCCCGACAAGATCGCGACCGTCGACGACGTCCGGGCGCGAGTCACCACGAGCACGACGGCGGTGGTGACCGAGTACCGCGGCCTCACGGTGGCCGAGATCTCGCGCCTGCGTCGTACGCTGCGCAGCCTGGGTGCCGACTACAAGGTGCTCAAGAACACGCTGGTGCGTCGCGCCATCGCCGGGACCGGCGCTGAGGCGATGAGCGCGTACCTCGAGGGACCCACCGCGATCGCCTTCGTGGAGGGGGACGTGTCGGCGGTGGCCAAGGCCCTGCGCGACTTCGCCCGTGAGGCGCCCAAGCTGGTCGTCAAGGGTGGCGTGCTGGACGGCCGGCCGCTGTCGGTGGGCGACCTCAGTGCGCTGGCCGACCTGCCGAGCCACGAGGTGCTGCTGGCGCAGTTCGCGGGCGCACTCGCCGCGCCGCTGCGCACGCTGGCCGGTCTCATGAAGGCCGTGCCCCAGAACCTTGCCTACGGCCTGTCGGCCCTGATCGACGCCCGCGGGGGCGCACCCACCGCGGCGCCGTCGGAGCCGTCGGCCACCGAGACTCCGGCCGGGGTCGAGGACGCCGCACCCGCGGCGAGCGACGGTGTCAGCGACGAGGAGGCGCCGACCGCCGAGGTGAGCGAGGGTGTCACCGACGAGGTGGCGCCGACCGCCGAGGCGGGCGAGGGTGCCACGGCGCCCGACGCCGCCAGCGAGTAACCGGCCGACTAGTGCAGTACCCCACGAAGAGAGAGGAATGACCATGGCCGCAAGCCTGACCAAAGAACAGATTCTGAACGGAATCGCCGAGTTGTCCGTGATCGAGCTGAGCGAGCTCCTGAAGGAGTTCGAGGAGAAGTTCGGTGTGACCGCCGCGGCCCCGGTGGCCGTGGCCGCCCCGGCGGGCGCGGGTGGCGCCGCCGAGGCCGAGGTCGAGGAGAAGAGCGACTTCGACGTCATCCTCGTCAGCGGTGGCGAGAAGAAGATCCAGGTCATCAAGGAGGTCCGCACGCTGACCAACCTGGGCCTGAAGGAAGCCAAGGACCTGGTGGACGGTGCCCCCAAGCCCGTTCTCGAGAAGGTTTCCAAGGCGGACGCCGACAAGGCCAAGGCGGCCCTCGAGGCGGCCGGGGCGACCGTCGAACTCAAGTAGCCGAAGCGCCCGCCCCGCGCCCGGCGCGGGGCGGGCGCGAGGTACTTGACCTCGCGGAGATTTCTGCCTAGGGTGTGGCAACCGCTTCGGCGGCCGCGCCTCCTGGGGGATGCGTCGCTTGCGCGTTCCTGCGCGCAGCGACTAGAGTTGAAAGACCGTGCTCCTGCCCCTCACTTCGTCGTCTCTCGTCGCCGTCGCCGCCCAGACACGGGTTTGGTCCGTTTCACCCACCCACCTACACGGAGGATTGACCGTTGACGCCTCGGTCCGTTAGCCCCGAACGCTTTAACTTCTCGGCCCTGGGTGAAGCGTACCCCCTGCCGAACCTCCTCGAGATCCAGCGCGACAGCTTCGATCAGTTCATGAAGCAGGGACTGCGCGACGCCTTCGACGCGATCTCGCCGATCAGCGACTTCACCGGCCGGCTGTCGCTCGAGCTCGAGTTCGACCCCGACGACCCCGACCTCAAGAGCCCGCCCAAGTTCACCGTGGAGGAGTGCCGCCAGCGCGCGACCACCTACTCCCAGCCGGTCTTCGTGCGCGCACGATTCCTCAACTCCGACACCGGCGAGATCAAGGAGCAGACGGTCTTCATGGGGGATTTCCCCATCATGACCGAGCAGGGGACCTTCATCATCAACGGCACCGAGCGCGTGGTGGTGAGTCAGCTCGTTCGCTCGCCCGGGGTCCTCTTCCAGCCGGGCAAGGATGAGAAGGTCGCCTTCGAGGGCACGATCCACCCGAGTCGTGGCGAGTGGCTGCAGGTCGACCTCGAGGAGCGCAAGAACAAGCCCGCGAACGCCGGGGCGCGCATCGCGCGCAAGCGTCGCGTCTCGATCTTCACGCTGCTGCGCGCCCTGGACCCGTCGATGGACGAGGCGTTCTTCGAGCGCTTCGTGGCCCACTTCGACTTTCTCGAGGACCAGTTCCACGCGGACTGGAAGAGGGCGCGCCAGGAGATCGCGCGCCACATGGAGCGTTACGGACTGGAGGACACGCCGGTGAACCTGGCGCGCGCCAGCCAGGAGGTCGCGTGGCTGGAGATCTACCGCCGGGCACGTCCCGGCGAGGTGCAGACCGTGGAGGCCGCTCGCCAGTACTTCGAGGGGGCGTTCTTCTCGGAGAAGCGCTACGACCTGAGCCGCGTCGGGCGCTACAAGCTGGATCGCAAGCTGGGCGAGGAGGTGCGCAAGAACGTCGAGTTGTTCGGCGACCTGCTGGAGCGCCCCACGTCGGACCTGCACGTGCTGTCCAAGGCCGAGGTCCTGGCCGCGGCCACGTACCTACTCAACCTGGCGCACGACCGCACTGCCAAGGAGACGACGTACCACATCGACGACCAGGATCACTTCGCCAACCGGCGAATCCGCAGCGTGGGCGAGTTGATCCAAAACGCCCTGCGCACGGGTCTGTCGCGCATGGAGCGCGTGGTGCGCGAGCGCATGAACACCCAGGACGTCGAGGCCATCGCCCCTCAGACGCTGATCAACATCCGGCCCGTCATGTCGGCCATCAAGGAGTTCTTCGCGACCTCCCAGCTCAGCCAGTTCATGGACCAGAACAACCCACTCTCGGGTCTGACCCACAAGCGGCGCCTCTCCGCGCTCGGGCCGGGCGGCCTGTCACGCGAGCGCGCCGGGCTCGAGGTTCGTGACGTGCACTCGTCGCACTACGGGCGCATGTGCCCGATCGAGACGCCCGAGGGCCCCAACGTCGGCCTGATCGGCTACCTGGCCAACTACGCGCGCATCAACGAGTACGGCTTCATCGAGACGCCCTACCGCATCGTGAAGGGCGGCCGGGTCACCGGCGAGGTCACCTACTTCACCGCCGACGAGGAGGAGCGCTACGTCATCGCCCAGGCCAACACCGAGCTGGACGAGAACGGTGTGATCAAGGCGGACCGCGTTCTGGTGCGTCGTGGCCCGATCGGCACGGGACTGCGCGTGGGCGCGTCGAACCGTTCCTCGTCGACGACGTCGGAGATCGACTTCGTGGCACCCGAGGAGGTGGAGCTGATGGACGTGTCCACCAAGCAGGTCATCTCGGTGGCGACGTCGCTGATCCCCTTCGTCGAGCACGACGACGCCCAGCGGGCGCTCATGGGCGCCAACATGCAGAAGCAGGCCGTGCCGCTGATCATGCCCGAGGCCCCGTTCGTGGGCACCGGCATGGAGGCGCGAGCCGCGCTGGACTCGGGCGACGTGCTCATCGCCGAGG
>JAJZYE010000149.1 GCA_021806055.1 Actinomycetes bacterium
CGCGCCTTCACCTCGGCCAGGTTGGAGAGCATCTTGGCGTGCAGCGCCGGATCGGTGGTCACCGCGACCACCACCACGCCGGGCTCGATCAACGCCAGAGGGCCGTGCTTGAGCTCGCCCGCGGGGTAGCCCTCGGCGTGGCGGTAGGTGAGCTCCTTGAGCTTGAGAGCCCCCTCCAGGGCAGTGGGGAAGCCCACGTGACGCCCCAGGAAGAAGAAGTCCCGGGCCCCAGCCAGGGACGCGGCAACGTCGCGCACCGCGTCGTGGCGCGCCAGGGTGGCGGCCACCTGGTCGGCCACCGCGCGCAGGCCGAGGAAGAGGGCCTCGACGTCGGGGGCTGGCAGGGTGGCGCGTAGCTGGGCCAGGCGCAGCGCCAGCAGCTCCAGCGCGGCCACCTGGGTCACGAACGCCTTGGTGGAGGCCACCGAGACCTCGAGGCCCGCGCGCGTGTAGATCACGGCGTCGGCCTCGCGCGCCAGCGACGAGTCCACGATGTTGGTCACCGCGACGACGCGCGCCCCGCGGCGCCGGGCCTCGCGCGCGGCCTGGATCGTATCGATCGTCTCACCGCTCTGGGACACCGCGATCACCAGCGTGCCGATCTCGACGATCGGGTCGCGGTAGCGGTACTCGCTCGCGATGTCCACCTCCACGCTCACTCGCGCCCAGCGCTCGATCGCGTACTTGGCGACCAGGGCCGCGTGGTGCGAGGTGCCCGCGGCGACCAGCACGACGCGGCGCACCTCGATCAGCTCGTCGTCGCCGACGCGCAGTTCGTCGAAGGTGATGGCGCCATCGCGGCGTCGCCGATCGGCCAGCGTGGCGCGCAGCGCCTCGGGCTGCTCGGCGATCTCCTTGGAGAGGAAGTCGTCGTGGCCGCCCTTCTCGGCGGTCTCCAGGTCCCAGTCGATGGCCAGCTGGCGCAGCCGGATCGGGGCTCCCTCGAGGTCCACCGCCCGAAATCCCTCGGGCCCGAGACGCACCACCTCGTCGTCGTTCACCGCGTAGAAGACCTTCGCCCGGTCCAGGATCGCCGGCACGTCGCTGGCGAGGTAGCACACCCCCGGTGCGGTGCCGACGATCAGCGGCGAGACCCGCCGAGCGGCCACGATGACCTCCGGCTCGTCGGCGTCGACCACGGCCACCGCGAAGGCCCCGCGCACCACCGCGAGGCTCGCGCGCACCGCGTCGAGCAGGTCGAGCCCCGTGGCGCGCGCCTCCTCGACCAGGTGGGCCAGCACCTCGGAGTCGGTAACCGACGCGAAGCGGTGACCACGCTCGACGAGCTCGTCGCGGATCGCCGCGTGATTCTCGATGATGCCGTTGTGGATGACCGCGATGCGCCCGGTGCAGTCCAGGTGCGGGTGGGCGTTGACCGCCTCGGGCGCCCCGTGGGTGGCCCAGCGCGTGTGGCCGATCCCCGTGCGCGCGCCGCCCGGCGCGTCCGCGCACGCCAGGCGCAGTGCCGCCACCGACTCGACACCCGCCGCGGCACGCCGACGCCACGTCTCACCCGGGAGAACCATCGCGACACCCGCCGAGTCGTAACCGCGGTACTCGAGTCGCTCGAGCCCCTCGAGCAGCACGTCCAGGGTGTCGGGCGCACCCACGACCCCAATGATGCCGCACATGGGCCCAGCCTACTCGGGGGAGTTTTCGGCCTCCGGAGTCGACGCGAAGCGCGCGCGCAGCGCGTGGGTGAACTCGTCAACCACCGCCGCCTCAAGGGCCTCGATCATGACGCGCACCACCGGCTCGGTCCCCGAGGGACGAACCACCACACGCCAGTCGTCGGGCCCCACGAGATGACGCTCGCGCACCTCGTCCAGCAGGTGACGCACGGCCTCCTCCTCGTAGAGATCGCGCGCCACGTTCACCAGCGCCTGAGGCACCCGCGACCACGCGTCCTCGGCCAGCTCGTCCAGCGGCCCGCGACGCGTCACCAGCTCGGCCAGCAGCAGCCCGGTCAACAGCCCGTCGCCGGTGGGCGCGAGGTCGCTGAAGATGAGGTGGCCCGACTGCTCCCCCCCGAAGTTCCACGACCGTTCCTCCATCGCCCGCAGGACGTGGCGGTCTCCGACGTCGGTCTCGACGATCTCGATGCCCACCGCGCCGAGCGCCCGGCGCAGGCCGAGGTTACTCATCGAGGTCACCACCACCCCGCCGCGCAGCGCGCTACGGGCCGCGAGGTCGAGGGCGAAGAGGACCATCAGGTCGTCGCCGTCGCGCACGACGCCGCGCGCGTCCACCGCCACCAGACGGTCGGCGTCGCCGTCGAAGGCGAGACCCAGGTCGGCGCCGAGCCCAGTCACCGCCGCGACGACGTCGCGCACGTCAGTGGACCCGCAGCCCCGGTTGATGTTGCGCCCGTCGGGCTGGTCGTGCAGCATCGTGACCCGCGCGCCGGTCGCGACGAAGAGCTCGCGCGCGACGTGGCTCGCGGCGCCGTTGGCGCAGTCCACCACCAGGTGCAGGGAGGACAGGTCGTCGGGCACCAGGGCTCGCAGGTGACTCACGTAGAGCGCCTCGGCGGTCGGATCGACCGGCGGCGGACCGGCCAGGGGGTGACGCGGTGCGGCGACGTCGCCCAGCGCGCTGGCGAGGGCCTCCTCGGTCGCGAGGTCCAGCTTGGCCCCGCCTAGCCCGAGGACCTTCAGGCCGTTGTCGTAGTAGGGGTTGTGCGAGGCTGACACCACGACCCCCACCCCGCCCCGGTCGCGGGCCACCACCGCGACGCCGGGTGTCGGCAGAACCCCGAGGTTGATCCCGAGCGCACCACCGTCCGCGAGCCCGGCGAGCACCGCCGCCGCCAGGGGGGGCGAGCTCTCACGCGTGTCGTGACCCACGAACGCCGGCCGGTCGAAGACCTGGGCCACGGCGCGGCCCAGCCGGTAGGCGAGGTCGACCGTGATCTCCCCCTCGGCGCGCCCGCGGATGCCGTCCGTGCCGAATCGCACGGCCGCGTCCATTATCGCTTCGAGTACTGGGGAGCCTTACGCGCCTTCTTGAGGCCGTACTTCTTGGTCTCCTTCTTGCGCGCGTCGCGCGTGAGGAGGCCGGCCTTCTTCAACGAGCCTCGCGTCGCCGGGTCGAGCTCGAGCAGCGAGCGCGAGATGCCCAGGCGCAGGGCGCCGGCCTGTCCGGCCACGCCACCGCCCTCGATGCTCGCGTCGATGTCGTAGGTCTCCTGCTGGTCCAGCAGGCGCAACGGCTCCATCACCATCTGACGGTGCGTCGCGGAGGTGAAGTAGTTGTCGAAGGCTCGGTGGTTGATGGTGATCGAGCCGGTGCCGGGGCGCAGGCGCACGCGCGCCACCGCCTCCTTGCGTCGACCGGTGGTCTGGGTGAGTGGCGTGGTCATGTCGCTCCTTATCCGCGGCGGATCGCCGAGGTGTCGAACGGTACGGGCGTCTGCGCCGCGTGGGGGTGGGTGGGCCCGGCGTAGACGAACAGCTTGCCCATCTGCGCGCGGCCGAGGCGGTTCTTGGGCACCATGCCCTTGATCGCGTCGTGCACCAGCGTCGCCGGGTCCTCGTCCATCAGGGTGCGCCACGAGGTGGCGCGCAGGCCGCCCGGATAGCCGGAGTGGCGGTAGGCGAAGTTCTGACCCACCTTGTTGGCGGTCACCACGACCTTGTCGGCGTTGACGATGATGACGAAGTCGCCGGTGTCGGCGTGGGGGGCGAAGTAGACGCGGTGCTTGCCGCGCAGCAGTGAGGCCGCGACCGTGGCCAGGCGACCCAGCACGAGGCCCTCGGCGTCGATGACGTGCCAGGCACGGGTCAGCTCGTTGACCTTCGGTGAATAGGTACGCACAGTCTCTTCCTTCAGCGATCTCGGGACGCATCGCCGCGCGACGTCCGGGGGACTCTCCAGCCTACAAAATCCGGACGACGACGGCAAGTTCGCCGGGTCCACGCTACCAGATGGTGACCCGTCGCTCGGGGTCGAGCCACAGGGCGTCCCCGGGGGCGGTGGCGAAGGCCTCGTGGAAGACGTCCAGATTCGTGGCGACCTGGTTGCAGCGGAACACCGGGGGGCTGTGCGGATCGATCGCGAGTCGTCGCACGACCTCCTCGGGCCGCGCGACGAAGCGCCAGGCGCGCGCCCAGGCC
>JAJZYE010000150.1 GCA_021806055.1 Actinomycetes bacterium
TACCCACGTCACCGCACCTCGCACCACGCCACCCTAGGGGGTCAGGCGCCCGGCGGGGCTGGCTGACCCATGAACCGCTCCAGCCGCTCGATGATCTCGGCGATTGCCGCGTCCTGAGCGAGGAGGTGGTTCTGGATCTCCTCGGACTCGCGGAGGACGGCTTCGGCGTCCTTGTAGGTGTCCTCGGCGCGCTTGTCGGCCGTGGCCGCCTGGATGTTCTGGCCGACGATGATGATCGGCAGCAGGACCAACTGCAAGAAACTGCTGGAGATCCACACGACGACGAAGAACACGCCCTGCTTGATCGCCGACGGCAGGGCGATGAGGGCGATGACGCTGAAGAGGTAGGCGCACCACATCGTTCCCACGACCAACGTGACCTTGAGCCCGACGCGTGCGTTGAAACGCACGATCGGATTCGGGTGGTTCAAGTTACGCAGGTCGCGGGTGGTGACCGGTCGTCCCGTTCGTAACTCCGCGTGGCGGGGGTGACGCACGTACTGGTAGATGGTCGACATGAGTTGAGTCTCACACGCGCCGGGGCTCCGGCGCGCCACCTCACCCCTTCATCAGATCGGGCGAGGTCTCCATCCCCTCACGCCAGGTCGAGCGCGCGATGATCTTCGTCGGGTCGACGCGATCGCGGTAGCGCGTCGCGATATCGCTCACTTCCTCGAGCAGGCCCTCGGACAGCGTCGTGGGATTCAGGCCGAGCGCCATGAAGCGATCGCGGCTCACGTTGAGCTCGTTCTCCGCCGCCTCGCGGCGCGGGTTGGGCAGGTACGCGATCTCCACGCCCGTCATCTCCGACACCAGTTGGGCGAGGTCGCGGACCCGGTAGGTCTCGGTGACCTGATTGAACACCATCGGCTTGTCGCCGCGCGCCGGGGGGTTCTCGAGGGCGATCTGGATGCAGCGCACCGTGTCGCGGATGTGGATGAACGCGCGCGTCTGGCCCCCCGTGCCGTGCACGGTCAGCGGGTGGCCGATCGCCGCCTGCATCAAGAAGCGGTTCAGCACCGTGCCGTAGTCACCGTCGTAGTCGAAGCGATTGATCAGTCGCTCGTCGCGGATCGTCTGCGGCGTCTGCGTGCCCCACACGATGCCCTGGTGCAGGTCCGTGATGCGCAGGCGGTCGTTGCTCGCGTAGAAGGTGAACATCAGCTGGTCGAGCGTCTTGGTCAGGTGGTAGACGGAGCCGGGGTTCGCCGGGTGGAGGATCTCGCGCTCGATGTCGCCGTCGGGGGTGGGAACCTTCACGGTGAGGTAACCCTCGGGAATCGGCGCGCTGCCGGACCACCCGTAGCCGTAGACCCCCATCGTCCCCAGGTGCACCAGCGCCACGTCGAGGTCGGCGGCGACGATGGCCGCCAGCACGTTGTGCGTCCCGCGCACGTTGTTGTCCACCGTATAGCGCTTCGCCGGGATGTTACGCATGGAGTACGGGGCGGAACGCTGCTCGCCGAAGTGGACGATGGCGTCGGGGCGCAGATCGCGCAACAGCGTCTCGAAGCGGTCGGCCTCCTCGGCGAGGTCGAGGTGCACGTACCCGATCTCGTTGCCACTGAGCTCCTCCCAGACACGAATCCGCTCCCCGATGGGTCGAATCGGTGTCAGCGACTCCACTTCGAGCTCCAGGTCGATCGCCCGCCGACTCAGGTTGTCCACGATGGTCACGTCCCAGCCGACGTCCGAGAGGTGCAGCGCAGTGGGCCATCCGCAAAATCCATCACCGCCGAGAACCAGAACCTTCACGTCACTCCTTCGTCCCCGTCGCACGCGACGGCGACGCCGCTCGACAGCCATGTTCCACCCGAGAAACCCTACCAGCACCCCACAAAACGGCCCGGTTCGCCGTGGCCGCCCGAGCCGACCGCGCGTGCGTCACGCGGTCGGCTCGCCTACGGGCACCAGGCACGCCGTTCGACCGCCGGGCCGCCGGGCGCGACGTGCGTCGGTCGCGGCGTCGCCGCGACTCGGGTCCCCGACTCGCCGCTAGGTTGGAAGTGGGAGTTGCGCGCTATCACGACGCCGACGTCGCGCCGTGACGCGGACAGGGTCGCCGTGGCCGCTCTCGTACGAGTGTCGCGCGGCGCCGACGTCGGCGCGACGCGCACCAACCACCCAGGGGGACACCATGGAGACATCGACGCTACAGCGACGCATCAGTCGCATCCTCCAGTGGGTCGGTGAGGTGACGTCGCGCGCCGGCGCGACCGCCGCGGCCATCGCGGTTCTGACGATCTACCTCGTCCTCTTGGCCACGGTGGCGCATCGCGCCAGCTGGGAGACGGGCTTCGCGGTGGCGACGGAGTCGATCACTCTCGTGATGCTCTTCGTCATCCAGCACACCCAGAGTCGTCAGCAGATCGCCATCCAGCTGAAGCTCGACGAGCTGATCCGCACCTCACCGCGCGCCGACGACCATCTCGTGCACATCGAACTCGCCAACGAGGACGAGCTCATCGAACGCGAGAGGGGTCAGGTCGCCCACCACGAGGCCGTGAGAGCCCCGGCTAGCGACGTCGACTGACCACCTGGTCCGAGGTGCCGTACGGCGAGATGTCGCGTTCGGCTACCACGTCGTCAGTGCGCACCGCGTTGCTCTCCCTCATACGATCGCGCCGAGCCATCGATCGCCACTGCTGGTCGTCGAGCGATCGACGCATCAGGAGATGTCGGCGCCGCACGATCTCAGCACTCCGCCTGGTGCGCGCTGGGCGCGGCCGAGCCGCGCGACGGCCAGTTCAGCCGACTACCACCCGCGTAGCGCGTGGGCTCGTGACGCAAGTCGTCGCGCTCGCTCGCCGCACTCTCGCGGTACGGTCCGCCACTGCTCGGGGCCGCGGGCGGGCGGCGGTCACGAATCACGTCAGGAGCGGGACGTTCGTGCACCGGCGAGCCCGCGGCCTCCACGCGTGGTCCCACGCGGGTCGGTGTGCGGCGTCGCGTGGTCCACGCCAGGAGTGTCGCCACTCGTCTCGTCTCCCGCGGCCCCGGAGCGCTCACGCGATCCGCGTCGCCTCCCTGTCGTCCACCACCGACACGTCCGCCGTCGGTCGTCGCCCCGCCGGTGCGTCCCGCGGCCCGCCGTACGCGCATCACCGACGACCAGGTCCGTGGGGAGCTCTCGCTCGAGGGGTTCTGGCTCATCGGATCATCAGGTAGATAATCACCAGCAGCAGTATCACGATGACGGTGCCGACTCGAATCCTCATATGGTGCACCCTTCGCAACAGTCTCACCGCGCCACCATCGCGACCCCGCACCGTGGTCCGCCGGCGAACGCCGACGGACCACCCCTGGCGTGCTTACTTGACGTCTTCATGAACGGTGCTCGACTGTCCCGATGAGTCGGTGACCTGGCGGTCGAGCGTGTGGTGTCCCGAGCCCACTGCCCGACGCGATGACGCGAACACGATGGCGGAGACCACGAAGCCGACTGCACCAAAAACCATCAGGATTATGCCAATTGTCGACAACCGAAAACCGGTGCCCTGATAGGTAATCGCCCAGTACATTATTGCGCCAGCCGCAGCCGACGCGACGCTTAGAACCATTCCCGGCAAACCCATACAATCCCCCTCTACGATCTCGAACACACTGTTCAAGTACTAGGAGGCGGGGTCTTGACGTCCTGGGTATATTTTACCACACTTCCGGGGAAAATATCCAGTAGTTCGGGGCACGTGACACCGCTCCGGTGACGCCACTCTCATCTGATCACCGTCAGTGCAACCAAGCGGTCGAGCACCCGGCCGCGTCCGCTCCCCGGTTAGGAATCGAGTTGCTCGACTCGCAGCGCACCGCTCACCACGGACTGCGCCACCGCGGTCAGCCCCAGATTGTGATTGCGCGCGTGAGAACGCAGCCGCGTGAACGCGCGGTCCACGTCAGTACGCATCGCCGCGGCCACCATCCCCTTGGCCTGCTCGATGACGATGCGGCTCTCCAGGGCACCCGCCAGCTGGCTGTTGAGCAGACTCGCGTCCACGGCCATCTGGTGCTGGAGAATCGTGATGGTCGCGATGTCCGCCAGACCTTGGGCGTACATGACGTCGGTCTCGTCCAGCCACCCCGGCTCGCGCCGGAAGAGGTT
>JAJZYE010000151.1 GCA_021806055.1 Actinomycetes bacterium
TCGGCTCGCCCACGCCCATTGCGTCCGCGACCCTGGAGCGCTGGACCCGTATGGTGTCGCGCGAGGGTGCGCGCCTGGTGGCCATCACCGATCGGGAGCGTCTCAGCCTCGGCGCGCGGTTGCTGGCCGAGTCGGATCGACTGCGTTTTCTCATCCCGGACGTGCACCAGCAGATGCTGGGTGAGCTGCGTTGGCCTGGTCGCGACGACCTCGAGGAGGGGCTCGACGTGCGGGCCCTGGAAATGGACGGTGCGTCACTCGGGGTGCTCGGCCTGATTGGTCGTCCGGACGTGATGGCGTTGCTCGACGCGTGGCACGGTGGCCAGGCGTTGGGCGTGCGAACCCAGGTCGCCGTGGAGACGAGTTCGGCACTCGTGGCAATCACCGTGCCGCGCTGCGAACCCGCCTGGTACGTGCGCGCGGGTATGGCCCTGGAGAAGTTTTGGCTCGGTGTCGAGCTAGCGGGACTGGCCGCACAGCCGGTCTCGCCCGTCTTCCTCTACGTCCGTGATGAGGACGAGATGCGCGAGCTGGGCGGTGAGAGGCATCTACACGAACTGAGCGACCTCTCGCGGCGTTTCGCCACTCTGTGGAATCTCGACGATGGTGAGGTCGTGGCGATGGTGATGAGGGTGTTTGACGCGCCCCCGCCGTCGGTGCACAGCATTCGCCGTCCATTGAACGACGTCGTCAGCCGCGAGGACGACCTGACGAGTGACCACGCGCTGTCCGAGGTACTGGGCATGCGCGCGGACGCATAAGCAACACGTCGCCGACGCCCGGTGGGGCACGGATTGACGGTGTAACGTCGTATAGGAATAAGATTATTGGACGAAAGCGGCCTCCGCTGCTAAGTTGACTTCTAGGCCAGCGCGAGGTGATGTCGGTGAAAAACTCCAGTCTGATGAAGGCGGGTAGGTCGCGCGAAGAGACGCGCCTGGTCTTTGAGACGCTGATGCAAATCATCCCCGGCGTGGCCATAGTGGGGGTCGTCGGCGAGGCCACCGTGGCGGATCTGGGGGCCGAGCCCCTCTTGGCGGATGGGGCGAGCGAGGCCTATACCTACCTCCAGGCGCTGGTCGCCGATCAGTTGCGCGACCGTCGTCTCGTGAGCACGTTCACGTGCGAGATAGACGGCGTGGAGTGGGGCGTCGTGAGCGTGCCCGTGAGCGTGGTGGATGAGCGGGTCGAAGGAGTTCTCTGCCTGGCGCGTCAGGGACGCATCTGGTCTAAGCGCGAGCGTTCACTCGTGCGCACCTTCGCCGGACTTCTGGGTCACGTGACCAAGCAGGTGAATCGCGAGACCGCGTTGCTGCATCAACGACGTCTGGACGAGTTGGTGGCCCAAGTGGCGGAACGCCTGATGTCGGCACGTGTGGGGAATCGCCAGGAGACCCTCGATTGGGTGGTGCAGGTGCTCGGTGAGTTCCTCGGCGCCGACACGGCCTTCCTGCGTCGCCACGATCACGCCCGGGGCTTCAGCATCCTCGAGGCGGAGTGGCCGGTGCGCGAGAACGTCCCCGACCCGGACCCGCTCGGCGAGGTCGCCTTCGACGCCGATCCGATCTTTGCGGCGATGAAGGATCTTCGTGGACCCTACATGGCGGGTGTCGACGATTTGGACGCGGACTACCTCAAGCGCGTCGAAATGGGCTCGGGCATACCCGAGGTCGCGGGCGCCGTGGTACCGCTACTCCTCGACGACTTGACGTGGGGGATCCTCGGCTTCATCCACTTCGGCCTGCACCAATGGGCCCCCGCTGAGATCAACGCCCTGCAGGCGGTCGCCTCGATGCTGGTGCAGCTTCAGGGGCGCTTCGACGCCGAGGCGCGCACGGTCTACAACGCCACCCACGACGACCTGACCGGCCTGCCCAACCGCCGGGCGCTGATCCGCGAGCTCACCGAGCGGATCGAGTCGGGCCGCGAGACCGCGGTGATGGTGATCGACCTCGACCGCTTCAAGGTCATGAACGACTTCCTGGGCCACGCCAGTGGCGACCGCCTGCTGGTGACGATCGCCGATCGCCTGCGCACGAGCGTGCGCGCACACGACTTCGCGGGTCGCCTGGGCGGCGACGAGTTCGTGGTCCTGGCCGACGCCGTGAGCAACGAGTTCGACCTGATGGCCAGCGCCTACCGCCTGCTCGGGGTGATCGGCGAGCCGACGGCCGTCGGTGGCCAGCGCCTGTTCCATACGGCCAGCATCGGCGTGGCCGCGGTCGGGAGCGGGACGCCGAGCGCCCTGGACGTGATCGGCTGGGCCGACGTCGCGATGTACGCGGCCAAGGCTCGCGGTGGCCACCAGGTGGTGGTCTTCGACGACGAGTTGCGCCAGTCGACCAGCACGCGCTCGAATCTCGAGCTGCAGCTGCGCGACGCCATCGAGAACGGCGACCTGCGCCTGCACTTCCAGCCCGAGGTGGACCTGCGTACCGGGCGGCTGCTCGCGGTGGAGTCGCTGGTGCGCTGGCAGCACCCGACCCGCGGTGTCGTCGACGCCAACGACTTCATCAAGGTCGCCGAGGAGACCGGGCTCATCGTGGACATCGGTCGGTGGGTGTTCGCCGAGGCCTGTCGCCAACTGGCCGCGTGGGAGCGCGCCTACCCGGATCTCGGCTTCGTGGTACGCGTGAACATGTCGCCGGCGGAGTTCGTGATGGGCGACATCGTGGAGTTCGTCGAGGGGTGTCTCACCAGCAACCGGGTCGAGGGTGGGCGGATCTGCATCGAGATCACCGAGCACGTGGTGCTGACCGAGTCCGAGCGAACGGCCGGGATCCTGCGCCGCTTCCAGGCGCTCGGCGTCGAGGTGGCCCTGGACGACTTCGGCACCGGCTTCGCGTCGATGACCGAGTTGAAGAACCTGCCGGTTGACTTCTTGAAGCTGGATATGAGCTTCGTGCGCGGGGTGACCACCGACGCCTACGACCGGGCGATCGTCGAGTCGATCATCCGTCTCGCCGCCGCCCTGCACCTCGGGGTGATCGCCGAAGGGGTCGAGTCGATCGCGATCCTGGACAAGCTGGTCGAGCTGGGCTGCACCCGCGGCCAGGGCTACCTCATGTCGCGGGCAGTCCCGAGCGAGGAGCTGGCGCTGCTGCTCGCACGGGGCGGAGTCGACGCGGCGCTGCTGCGCGTGGACTCGTCGCGTCTCGCGGACTTCCCGTCGTGAGTGCGTCCGCTGATCCTTCGCCGGCGGGTGAGCCGGGCTGGTCGAGCGGGTCGAGCGCGGCCGGCGTGAGCGTGCTCAGCGATCCGCGCGCCCAGGGCTACGAGCCGTGGCTCTTCCAGACCATGCTCGACGAGCTCGCCGAGAGCGAGCTCGGCATCGGGTTCATCTACACGATCCTCGAGTTGCTGGCCCAGCGCCACGGTCTCGTCGACGCGGTGGTGGTCCTCGGCCACGAGTCCTTCGGGACCCAGGCCTTCCGCCTCGGGCGGCGCAGCGTCGAGCCCGAGCTGCTGGCGCGCCTGGGCGCGACGCCGGGGGTCTACTGCGAGCCGGACGTGGTGAGCGAGGCCGAGCGCGACGCCGTGCGTACGGCCTGTCAGCTGTCGTGGTCGATGCACGTGGCGCGCTTCAGCGCCGCCCACGACCCGCTGACCAACATCGCCAACCGGCGCGCGTTCGACGCGGCACTGCAGACCGCCGCGGTGCACAGCGCCCGCTACGGCTGGCCCTTCACGATGGTCCTGCTCGACCTCAACCACTTCAAGACCGTCAACGACCAGCGCGGTCACGCGGCCGGAGACCACGTGCTGCGCCAGTTCGGCTTCGCGCTGCGCCAGTCGGTGCGCAGCGGCGACACCGCCGCGCGCATCGGGGGTGACGAGTTCGCGGTGATCCTCTCCAACGCCGAGGGCAGCGAGTCGGCGGGATTCCTCGAGCGGCTGCGCCTGCACCTGAAGGCGGGTGACGAGTCGATCGAGTTCACGACCGGCGCGGCGGTGGCGCCGGCTGACTCCACCGACCCCAACGAGCTGTACCGCATCGCCGACGCGCGGCTCTACGAGAAGAAGGGTATCGTCCTGTCATGACCTCGCGGACCGAAGAGGACTTCGAACTCGAGCTGCGCGCGCTGCCGGGGGTGGTGAG
>JAJZYE010000152.1 GCA_021806055.1 Actinomycetes bacterium
GCGAGGAGAGGTCGGGGGATCAAGGGCGGCAGTCTAACCGGGCTCGTGCCGTGGCGTCGGGCGACGCGTCAGCTCGCCCGGGGCGGCCAGCCGGGCACGGCGCCACGGCCCGAGGGGAAGCGGACGTTCTTCGCGCGCACGAACTCGTGGAGCGTCTCGGGGGCGTACTCGCGCCCGTACCCGCTGCCCTTCACGCCACCGAAGGGCGATCCGATGAACGTGCGCCGGGTGTAGTTGTTGACGAAGACCATGCCGACCTCGAGCCGTTCGGCCAGGCGACTCGCGCGGACCTCGTCGCGGGTCGCGATCGCGGCGGTCAGCCCGTAGGTGGAGTCGTTGGCGACGGCCACCGCCTCGTCGTCGCTCTCGACACGCATGAGGCACGCCACTGGCCCGAAGATCTCCTCGCGGGCGACGGTCATGGTCGGTGTGACGTCGCCCAAGACGGTGGGCGCGACGTAGTAGCCCTCGCGCAGTGAGGGGGAGTCGGGCACGGGGCCCTGGTAGAGCAGCGTCGCGCCCTCCTCGAGCCCGATCTCGCGGAACCGCGTTACCCGATCGCGCTGGCGGGCGTCGACGAGGGGACCGATGTCGGTGGCGGGGTCCAGGGGATCGCCGACTACTAGGGCCGCCGTGGCGTCGACGAAGCGCCGGGCGAACTCCTCGTAGATCGACGAGTGCACGATCAGTCGCGACGTCGAGGTGCAGGCCTCCCCCTGGTTGTAGAACATGCCCTCGATGGCCAGGGCCACGGCGTCGTCGAGGTCGGCGTCGTCGAGCACGAGCAGTGCGTTCTTCCCGCCGAGTTCGAGGGTGACGTAGGTGAGGTTGGCGGCGGCACTCTCCATCACGCGCCGGCCGGTCGCGGTGGCTCCGGTGAACGAGATGCGCTCGACGCGGGGGTGCGACGCCAGCGCCGGGCCTGCGCCGATGCCGCTGACGGCGTTGATCACGCCGGGCGGCAACACCTCGTTGGCGATCTCCACGAGGCGCAGCACCGTCAGGGGAGCCTGCTCGCCGGGCTTGATCACCACGGTGTTACCGACGGCGATCGCCGGGGCGCACTTCTTGGAGAAGTGGATCGGGGGCCAGTTGAAGGGCAGGATGGCGGCAACGACGCCGTAGGGCTCGTAGACCACGCGGGCCTCGATGAAGCCCTGGTCGATGATCTGGCCGGGGACGGTGTCGGTCAGCCCGGCGTAGTAGTCGAAACTCGTATGGGCCGACGCCACGTCCACGCGCAGGGCGTCACGCTGGGGCTTGCCGACCTCGCGGGCGCAGAGCTGCGCGAGCTCGTCGGCGTGATCGCGGATGCGCTCGGCCACTCGGCGCATCAGGGCGGCCCGTTCGCGCGGTGACAGGTAGCGCCACGTCTCGTCATAGGCGCGTCGCGCGTCGGCGACGGCCCAGTCGACCAGGGCCTCGTTGGCGGCCACGACGCGGGCGAGGGGTCGGGCCGTGGCCGCCTCGATGACCTCGAAGGTGTCGGCGTCCTCGCTCTCGACGAATCGGCCGCCGATGAACGCTCCCCACACCGGGCGCCGCGCGAGCAACGAGTCGGTGGCCGCGGTGGTGCTCGTCGTCATGGTGTCCCCCTGTCCTGATCGGCTGCTCGCCGAGGCCCGCTGGATGTGACTAGTAGTCCAGTGTCGGGCCCTGTTTAGTGCGTCGACTCGCCGCGACGCGAGGGTGTCACTCTTAAATGTTTTCACCGACCCCTGATCGAGGCGTCGCGGCGCCGGTCAGTCCGGGCGGGCGGTGGCGACGATGACGTCGTCGAGCTGGCCCATGACGAGATCGAGTTCGGGTGCCGGACGGAACCGCCGTCGCAGGTCGATCAGGGTGGCCATCGCGTCGCGCGCGACGGTGCCGTCGGCGATGTAGCCGGTCACCGGGTCCATGACGCAGGCGTAGTGGTCGCGGGCGAGGTCGTCATCGAGGTGCAGTACGGTGCGCGCGGCCTCGCGCACCTCACCCTCGAACGCGCCGCTGAGCACGCGACGGGCGGTCTCGCGCAGCGCGGAGGCGAAGCGTTGCGCCGCGCCGCGCCGCGCGGCGTCACCGTCGGCCAGGGCGGCGATCACGGTGCCGAGGTAGGGCCCGAGCTCGTCGACGTTCGCCACGCGCGTGCAGCCGCGCGTCGCGGCGACCAGCTCGTTGCCGGCGTTCAGGATGGTTGCCGCGCAGGTCCCTTCCACCAGGGCGTCCACGCGCCGCGGTGTCGAGCCCAGGGCGACGGTTTCGTAGTCGTCCGGGAGCAGGCCGCGGCGCTCGAGTAGTGCGTAGGCCACGAACGCGAACCCCGACTGCGCGACGTCGACGCCTAGTCCCCCTTCGCGCACCGCGCTCGGCGAGGACACCCCGGGCCCGGTCCACAGCGACAGGCCCAAGCCCCGGTCCACGGCGCCGAGGATCTCGACGGGCAGATTCTCGCCCAGGGGGTTGTCGAGCACGAAGCGGTAGGCGAGGACGTTGTCGGGGCTGGTGAGGACGAGGTCGAACTCGCCGTCGCGCAGTGAGCGGAACTGGGCCGGTGAGGACGCGACCGGTGTGTCAACGACGACGAGCCCCGCGTCCGCGAGCGCGCCCCATTCCCGGGCGAGGTGGAGCAGGACCGACGGCGTGAAGTACCCGACGCGAAGAGTGACAGACATGGCCACATGCTCTCACACGCCGTTGCCCGGCGACGGCGTTACGACGAGACGCACCCGCGACGTCGGCGAGGACCGGCCCGTCGTGATTCCGGTGCGGGCCCTGGGTACAATCGACCGGTGACCGGCGTGGCGGGCGGTGAAGGCAGATCGCCCGTACCGTTGCGCGAGGAGCGCGATCTCGCGACGCTGCTGGAGGAGTTCCCGGAGATCGTCCTGGTGCTGAGTGCGTCGGGGGCCGTGCGCTGGGCCAATCACCGAGCCGAGGAGGTGTTCGGGGTGGCGCTCGCCGACGCGGTGGGAACGTCGGTCCTGGACTTCGTGCACCACGACGACCTGGAACTGGTGCGCCGGTCCTTCGAAAGCGTCCAGCGTAAGGAGGTGGGCAACCCGATCGAGGTCCGCGTCCGCGTACGGGGTCAGTGGCGCCTGATCGAGTTGATCGGCCGTCCCGTGGGGCTCGTCGAGGACGGGGCCATCCTCTTCGCGCTGCGCGATCTGACGCAACGGCGCCGATTCGAGGTGGCGCACGACGACGTCGCGCGGTTCCGCGCGCTGGTGCACAACGTGGACGCCATTGTCGTGCTGGCGACGCGCGAGGGGATCGTGCGATCGGTGTCGGGGTCGTTGACGCGCCGTCTGGGCCACGATCCCGAGGACCTCGAGGGCGTGAGCCTCGGGGCCATCGTGGCGGACGAGGATCGGGCGCTGTTCGACGAGGCCGTGGCCGCGACGGCGACGGCCACCGATCGTGCGCCCGTCGTCCAGTCGCTGCGCCTGGTCGATCGCGCGGGAGGGGTGGCCGGGACCTACGAGCTCTCCCTGGTCAACGTGGGCGATGATCCCGTGCTCGAGGGGCTCGTCGTCACCGCCCACGACGTGTCGTCGCGAGAGGCCGCCGAGCAACGACTCCACGACGCGCTGGACGAGCTGCACGCGACGCTGTCGCTGTTGCACGCCACCCTGGAGTCGACGGCGGACGGCCTTATCGTCGTCGATCGCGACCGGCGCGTGGTGAGTCACAACCAGAGGTTCGTGGCGATGTGGCAGATTGCACCCTCCCTGGTCGAGGGGCCGTACGATGACCTGTTCGCGGCGGTCCTCGAGCGGGTCGCCGACCCCGACGCCTTTCGCACGCGCTCCGGGGAGCTCTACGCTCATCCCAGTCTCGAGAGTGACGACCTAATCGCTCTGCGTGACGGGCGAACGATTCGACGTCTCTCCCGGCCGCAGCGCGTCGACGACGCGATCGTGGGTCGGGTCTGGTCCTTCAGCGACGTGACCGCACAGAAGACCGCGGAGGACGAGCTGACGCACCTCGCCTTTCACGACCCGTTGACGGGCCTGGTGAACCGGGCCCTCCTGCGTGACCGGCTGGACGAGGCGCTGGCGCGCAGTGAGCGCTCGGGTCGGGGTGTGGCCCTGCTCTACCTGGACGTGGACGCTT
>JAJZYE010000153.1 GCA_021806055.1 Actinomycetes bacterium
ACGCCGAAGCCGTGTTCGGCCAGGGCGTCGCGAACGCGCTGCGCGGCCTCGGCGAGTGGGAGTGCTACGGAGGTGGTGAGTTCGTTCACGTGGCGACTCTACCGGCGCCGGCCCGTCGCGCTACGGTGTCGAGCGGGAGGCGTCGCCGTCGCTCGCGTTCACCACCCCGCCGGAGCGAGCAGGCGCAGGGCAACCATCGCCAGGGTGATGGTTGCGACGACGATGATGACCCCGACGCGCGAGTAGGTGGCGACGGAGGGCTGCGCGCCCTCCTGACGCGCGACGCGCAGCCAGAGGACGGCCGAGAGCGCGCCGATGATCGTCAGATTGGGGCCTAGGTCGAGGCCGATGAGCAGCGCGAGCGGGTGACGGGGGGCTCGTGACGACAGGAGCACCGCGGCGGGAAGGTTGTTGACCAGGTTCGCGGCCGCGGCACCGAGGCCCGCCGACGCCCAGGGGCCGGCCGCGCTCATCAGCCGGGCGGGGCCACTCCAGGTGCGCGCCAGCGTGCCGAGGCCGACGGCGAGGGTGAAGAGACCGAGGAGAGTGACCGGGCTGATGACGCGACGCAGGTCTCGCCAGGTGGTGCGACGACGCACCACCTGGGCGAGGGCGACGGCGAGGCCGACGCCGACGACCGGCAGCGACGGGTCCGCAACGGCGAGCACCACGACCACCGCCGCCGTCACGCCGAGCAGGCCCCAGCCGGGTCGCACGCGCACGACGTCCTCGAAGGGGGATTCGTCGCCCGAGAAGTCGCGCCATCGCCACACGACCAGGATGACGACGGTGACGACCACCGACGCGACCCACGATGGCCACGTGCGCGCGGCGAAGGCCGTACCGCTGAGGTGGCGGCCGCCGAGAACGAGCAGATTCGTGAGGTTGGAGCCGGGTAGCAAGAGTGACGCCGCATTGGACATGAAGACCGCGCCGTAGAGGAAGGCGGTGTCGGGGACGCCGCGCCGCCGGGCGACGTGCAGCAGAATTGGTGTCACGAACACGACGGCGGTGTCCAGGTTCAAGACCACCGTGACCAGGGCGACCAGAGCCATCAGAGAGACGAAGAGCGTGAGCCGTGTTCCGCGGAGTCGCGCGATCCGCGAGCCGAGGGCCTCGAAGAGGCCGTCGGACGAGGCGACTGCGCCGATGAGCAGCAGCCCGATCACGAGGACGAAGGGGGGCCACGTCTGGCGCAGGGCGTCCGTCAGCGCGGTGGCGATCACGTGCGACCACCCAATCGGCTCGAGGGGCCCCGGCGCGGCGGTGACGACCGGGGACGGCACGGGTCGTCTGGCACATCACCTCCTCGTCGGGCGCTTCGAGGCGACCGACGCACCACGTTAGCCAGTGGTGTGGGCCCGTGACACGTGACCGACGAGGACGGCGACGATCGCGCGACAGCGAGACGGCCGCGAGTGCGGGACTGCCGTGCGAATCCCTCGCACGACGCAACCAGGCCCCTCCGTAAAACGGAGGGGCCTGCGACGGGGGAGCCTGGTTGGTGTTCGTCGCTAGATCACTTCGTCGGGATCCCTGCGGCGATAGTGCAGCCATCCGAGCAGCGTCAGGACGAACATCAGGACGGCGAGGATGAGAGCGGTCACCACCGACCACTCCGCGATGAGCGCGAAGGTGCCGAAGGCGTAGGCGGTCAGCAGTTCACCACGCAGCGTGTTGCCCTGGAAGAGCAGCTGCGCCGTCTGGCTGAGCGGTCCCTCCTTCGCGGTGATCTGCGAGTACGTCTTGCCACCACCGATCTCCTGGAGGTGCACCGCAATGTAGTGGTCGGCGTACACTTCGGCCTCGCGCCCCGTGAGCAGCTCCTTGCCGGCGTAGGGCAGGAGGTACGGCGTGATCAACTTGTTGTAGGACGCTCCTTCCAGCTGGCTCTTGGTCGGGAAGTAGACGCGCTGCTGCTCCAACTGATTGTGGACCTGGGAGTTCGCGAAGGTGTAGCCCCAGGCCAGCAGGCCCGACGCCACCAGCAGACCAACCGTTATGAGCGCTCCCACCAGGGTCAATAGCAGATCGAGCGTCTTGCGTCTCATACGTCTTTCCTTTCGATGAACATAAGTTGATACTTTCACCGAATACGGAGAGAGTGCTAGTGCCAAAAGTCACATGCGCGCGTGACGCGCCACCGGTCACGGACCGCCGGCGGTCTCAACGTCCTTGGACGTAGTCGAAGTAGCCGACCCCCATGATGGCCGCCTCACAACCCACGGCCGCGAGCGCCGTGAGGTCCTCGTCGTCGCGCACGCCGCCCGCGGCCACGACGGCCACGCCGTGCCCGCAGACTCGCTCGTAGAGCTCGAGGTCGGGACCTCCGCGCGTCCCGTCGCGATCGATAGCCGTGACGTGCAGACGTGCCACGCCGGCGGCGCGACAGCGCGCCAGGGCCTGGTCGACGTCGTCACCCGCGCTCTCGCGCCACCCGTGTATCGCCAGTCGGCCGTCGCGAACGTCGACGGCGACCACGAGACGGTCGGCGAACGCTGTCGCGAAGCGCTCGAGGCCGTCGGGGGACTCCCACACCGCCGTCCCGACGATGATGCGGCTGGCCCCGGCCGAGAGGGCGGCGTGCCCGTCGGCGAGTGAGCGGATGCCGCCCGAGACCTGAAAGGGGATCGCGCCGAGGACGCGAGCGCACCGGCTCACGACGTCGAGGCGCAGCGCGCCGTCGCGCGCCCCCTGCAGGTCGACGACGTGCACGAAGGAGGGCTGGCTGGCGACGACTCGTGCGACGTACTGGTCGAGTGGCTCGCGGAAGAGGACGCGATCGTAGTTGCCGCGCTCCAGGCGCACGGCGTCGTCGCCCAGGAGATCGATGGCGGGGATGACTTGCATAGTAGTGTTGTAGCAGGCTAGCATGTCGGAATGACTAGTGGCAAAGTGATTCCCGCGGACGCCAAGGCGTCGACCGCGACCCGCTTCGAAGAGCTCGTGGATGTCCTCACGCGTCTGCGCCGACCCGACGTGATGGCCGCCTTCTTGAAGGACTTGTGCACGACGACGGAGCTGGACGCCATGGGTCAACGGCTGCAGGTGGCACGACTCGTCGATCAGGGGTTGGCCTACCAGGAGATCTCGCGACGAACCGGAGCGTCCACCGCCACGGTCACGCGGGTCGCCCACTGGCTGCACTACGGCGAGGGTGGCTACCGCGCCATCCTCGACGGGGCACGTCGATGAGTCGCCGGCTGTCGATGGCGCTGCCGTCCAAGGGTCGACTACGCGAGCCCTCGTGGGCGCTGCTCGAGGCCAGTGGTGTCGATCCCCAAGAGCCCGGCGAGCGCGTGCTGCAGTCGCACTGTCGCAACGCCGACATCGATCTGGTGTTCGTGCGCGCGGACGACGTTCCCGAGTACGTGCAGGACGGCGTCGTGGACTGTGGCATTACCGGTCTCGACCTGATCGAGGAGCGCGAGAGCGACGTGGAAGTGTTGCTGCGCCTCGGCTTCGGTGCGTGCTCGCTGCAGGCGGCGGTCCCGCGCGAGGACGCGGCGCGTACGATCGCCGATCTGGCGGGCCGACGCGTGGCGACCTCGCACCCGCGGATCGCGCGGCGCGTGCTGGACGAGCTCGGGGTTCGCGCGGAGGTCGTGCGCGTGGCCGGCTCAGTGGAGATCTCGCCACGGCTCGGCCTCGCCGACGCGATCATCGACCTGGTGTCCACGGGCAGCACGCTGCGTACGAACGGGCTGCGCTCGCTCGGCGTGCTCTTCGAGTCGCAGGCCGTTCTGGTCGGGCGGCGCGGCTCGAATGATCTCGAAGCCCACCGGACGCTGACCATGGTGCTGGGCAGCGTGATCAACGCGCGCGCTAATCGGTACCTGTTGTGCAACGTGACCCGTGAACGGCTCAGTGAGGTCACCGCCGTCCTGCCCACGCGCGGTTCGCCCACCGTGATGGACTTGGCGACCAATGGGGTGGTCGCGGTGCACGCGCTGGTGCCGGCCGCCGACATCTGGTCGTTGCTCCCTCGTCTCGAGGCGTGTGGCGCGACGTCGATCCTGACCCTGCCCGTCGAGAGGATGGTGCCGTGAGTAAGACCGTCTCGCCGGATCGTCGTTTCAG
>JAJZYE010000154.1 GCA_021806055.1 Actinomycetes bacterium
TGCGCACCACGCCGCAGTATCGACACCGACCGAGGGCGCGCCACCGGAGGCCGAGCAGGAAGCGGGGAGTCCGACGGATCTCACGCTCGCGCGCGAGCCAGGACACCAGGGGACTCGGGGACCGAAAGTGCAAGAGGGTACGGCGACGTCGACGAAGGGGAAGAAGGCGACGAAGGGGAAGAAGGCGAAGAAGGCGAAGAGGGAAAAGGAGGGTGGGGGAGGTTCAGCGTCATCGACGGCCGGTGGCGCCGTCTTCTCCGAGAACCGGAACCGCGCGAAGGGAATGCGGAGTGCGAATCTGAACGTCACGACGTCCACCACGACGTCGACGAAGGGGAAGAAGGCGGCGAAGGGGAAGAAGGCGGCGAAGGGGAAGAAGGGGAAGAAGGCGGCGAAGGGGAAGAAGGGGAAGAAGGGGAAGGCGCGTCGTTGACGTGAGAGTCGTCCCCTCGGGGGTTCGCGCGCTGCCGCGACGGCGCCCGAGTCGCACGACGTGACGCGCGTTGGTGGCCTAGGGCGCCTGGTCGTCCGTGGGCCGAAAGACCACGGACGACTGTCCGGGGTTGTCGAAGTCGAGACGGACCGTGAAGGGTCGATCGTCGATGGGCTCGCCGTCGCCCTCGGCCACGATGATGAGCTCATCGTCCGTCGTGCCGTAGAGGGCCTGGGCCATTCCCATCATGGCCTGGCCCACGGCTTGACCGACCGACGAGCGAGCCGCACGCTCGCCCAGGGTGGCCGTCTCCGTGTCACTCCCGTCGAGATCGGCGTCGGAGGCCTTCAGCCAGGTCAGCCACTGCTCGTCCGTCCACTCGTCGGCGTCGGCCGGCGGTCCGTCGTCACGCGAGGGGTTCTCGGGGGTCACCACCTCCACAGTACCGGCCGGATGTGCGGGCGGGCTGGTCACGTGGCGGGCGCCGACGGGTGGTCATTCGGTGTCCGGTGGTGGTGCGGGTCCGGTCACCTCGCGTTCTTCCTGGGGCGGATGGGCGCGGAAGAATCCCCAGAAGGTGAGGGCGTTGGCGAGTTGCAGGACGGCGGCGATCTCGAAGGGGACGAGCAGATTGGCCTCGGCGAAGAGGTAGCCGGTCAACAGCGGGCTGGTGGCGGTGGCGATCTGGCTCGGGGCGTTGGACAGCGCGATCACCGAGGCCCGTTCGCTGGTGTCGGCCAGACCGACGACGTAGGACTGGCGCAAGGGAAGTCCGATGCGCTGGACCAGCATGCGCACCAGGTACCAGGCGCCCGCGAGCGCGAAGTTGGGTGAGAGGACCATGGGAATGATCAGGATCGACTGCAGCACGCGCACGACACTGATCGTTCGTACGAGCCCCCAGCGACGAGCCCACGCCGCCGCGGACAAGCTCGACGCCATGGTGGCCACGTTGACCAGCGCGAAGAGCACGCCAACCGCCCCGGGGCCGGCGTGAAAGCGTCGGTAGAGCCAGTAGGTGAGGAAGGGCCCGAACATGCCGACGGCGGCACCGTTCAGGGTGTTGGTCACCCAGAGCCGGTAGAGCAGCCAGCGTGAGTGCCGGGGAAATCGTGGACGACGGTGCGCCGTACCCCGATGCGCCGGGGCACTCTCGTGCAGGGCCACGGCGATGAGTCCGGCGAGTGCCGAGACGACCGCGATCACGAGGAACGCGACGCGAAAGAGGTCGGTGGCGGCGTTGCCGTGCGCATGGGTGGACGGGACTAGGAGGGCGACCACGCCGCCGACCGACGCCCCGAGGGACGACGCGAAGGTCAATCGCCCGAAGATGTCGTTGCGGTGTCCGGGCGTGACCCGCTCGGTGATGTACGCGGACTCGGCGGGCTGGTAGGGACCGATCGCCCCCGCTCCGGCTCCGGCTCCGCGCCCGAAGCTCCCGAGCGCGCCCGCGAAGAACAGAGCGACGTGTGAAGCGGTCAGGGCGAAGACGCCCGCGGCCAGCGCCGTCAGCAGGGGCACGGTGATGAGAAAGACGCGTCGTCCGATTCGATCCGACAAGGTCCCGATCGCGGTGGAGAGGAACGCCGATCCCGCTGCGACCACCATGACGTAGAGCGCGAGCTCCACGGGGCCGAATCCCACGAGGGCGAGGTAGATCGGCGTCACCACGCCCGCGAGCGCGCGCCCCACGCTCATGAAGGTGCGTGCCGCCAGGACGACCTCGATGTCGCGCGTGAACCACTCGGGGCGTATCCGCCCGACGCGGTGTCGCGGGCCTGCGGGCGAGACGGGCGCGTCGCCCGCCGGTGACGCGGGCGGCGGTTCGTCGGTGGCTATGTCTCCAATCTACCGACGCCCTCACGGTGGGGAGTTGTGCGAACCGGCCCGACGCGGCGTCGCGGGTGCCCCGGCCAGGGCGGCGCGCACGAGAGGGAACCAGCGTCCCGTGACCCGGTCCTGCTGGTACAGGACGACGCTACGCGCCGTGACGTTCCACGGCAGGCGCGCGCTCGTGCGCGCCGCGGCGTCATCGAGTTCGGCGGGGCTGATCCCTTTGGCCACGGTGACGTGGGGCACGAGCAGCGCGTCATTGGCGTCGCGACCTAGGACGTGGGCGGCCGCGCGCGCGAGTTGCGCCCAGCGAGGGCCCTGGTCGGGTCGGGCGTAGACGACGCGGTCGCCGAAGCGTCCGACCGTGGCGAGCGTGGCGTCAAATCGCGGCTCGCGTCCGACGTGTCGCGCGAAACGTTGACGAGTGTCGCGGGTGAGTGGCGCGCTGGTGAACGGTCGCAGCAGCGTCACGTGGGCGCCGAGGCGGTTCGTGGCTCGCCAGGGTGCGACGAGGGTCGCGGCGTCGGGTAGGGGCACCGCCACCACGTACGTCGCCGAGCGGTTGGTGAGCCGCTCGGCGCGAGTCGTTGTCACGAGCCGCTCGCGGCCGTTACGACCCGCGGAGCCTAGCGAAGGCGGTCCACGATGCGACAGGCGATGAGGGCGTCCTCGTCGATGTGGTAGCTGGCGCAGATCCGGTGGTAGCCGTCGGCCACCCAGAGCGGCACGCCACGCACCAGCAGCACCGGGGAGAGTTTGACGCCCTGGCGCACTTTCTCGAGGTCCTTCTCCAACTCGTGGTCGTCGCTGGCCAGGAGCGCGAGACCGCTCGAGCGCAGCAGGTCCTTGGCCTTGTAGTGCCAGAGCCGGGTCTCCTTGGCGAGAGCCTTGGCGTAGCGTCGCGCGTCGTCGGGTGAGACGAGAAGCGAGAGGTACGAGCGGGCCGCTGGGTAGTCCTGCTCCTCGGGTTCGGCCTTCCAGCGTTCGTTGGGCATGGGTGAGGTATCGGGCGATGACGGGTCAGCGGGCATCATTCTCCTTGGGGGATGGGCGGTGGGGTCACGGGTTCGAGAACTCCCTGCGCGGCTTCGCTGGCCGCAGCCGAGGGTGGCCCGCGCAGGATCCACGCGACGCCGACGGCGATGGCGCCGCCCACCAACGGGCCGACGACGTAGGCCCACCACGACGTCCAGTCGCCACCGACCAGCTGAGGACCGAACGAGCGGACGGGGTTCATGGACGCGCCGGTCACCGGGGCGGCCCACAGGCCGGCCAGCGCGATGTAGCCGCCGACCGCCAGGGCGGCGTTGGCGCCGACGTTGCGCGCACCCGACGCCGTGCCCAAGATGACGCTGACCAGACCGAGGGTCAGGAGCGCCTCCACGATGACGACCTTCCCACTCGACACGCCCACCCCGGGCAGGGTGGCGCCCAGGTGCCCCACGTTGCCGAACAGTCCACGTAGGAGCAGGGAGGCGAGCACCGCGCCCACGATCTGGGCCACCACGTAGCCGGGCACGCGGCTCCACGGGAAGTTGCCGCGCGCCGCGAAGGACAGCGTCACGGCGGGGTTGAGGTGCGCACCACTGACCATGCCCATGAAGTAGATGATGCCCATGACCATGAGGGCGGGGGCCACGACCTGCGCGTCGAGGGGGACCTGGCCGTGCGAGTAGGCGTCGACCACCGGCGCGCCCGCCGCGGCGATGACCAGCAGGAAGGTCCCGAAGAACTCCGAGAAGAGCCGGCGCCACTCGTCGCGCAGGTCGTGCGGGTGCAGCACCCACTGCGGCTC
>JAJZYE010000155.1 GCA_021806055.1 Actinomycetes bacterium
AGGGAGACCGTGGAGAGAGCCGTGAGCAGGCCAGTCCGGTCAGATGGATATGCCTAAGCCGACTATTCGCGGCGGTAGGGGATGCCGTCGTTGGCCGGGGCGCGCACGCGTCCGACCAGCCCCGACACCACGAGGATCGTGATGAGGTACGGGAACATCTGCAGGATGTAGGTCGACAGGGGCACCTGGTAGGTCTGCAGGTTGTAGGCGAGGTAGACCGACAGGCCGAAGATGATCGAGGCCACGACCGCTCCCGAGGGGCGCCAGCGCCCGAAGATCATGGCGGCGAGTGCGATGTAGCCGAGTCCCGAGGTGTAGCCCGGCTGGAACTGGCCTTGGGAGGCCATGAAGGCCACACCCCCGATGCCGGCGATGGCCCCGCCCAGGACCACGTTGCGGTAGCGAACCCGTGCGACGTTGATGCCGACGGTCGAGGCGGCTTCGGGGTGCTCGCCCACGGCACGCACGTGCAGGCCGTAGCGGGTCTTGAACAGCGCGAAGCTGACCACGCCGACGAGGATGATCATGAGGTAGAAGAAGCCCGACTGGTCGAAGAACACCGGGCCGAGGACGGGGATCTTGGTCAGCAGCGGGATCGGGAGGTTCGGGGCGAGGTTGCCGGTGTTGAGGTTGGGGTAGGGGGTGAACACCTGCAGGTTCAGGTACGACGACAGGCCACTGACCATCGTGACGATCACCACGCCGACGATGATCTGGTCCGAGAAGTAGCGCACGGCGAGGAAAGCGAGCAGCAGGCCGAGCAGTCCCCCGGCGATCGCGCCGGCGATGGCGGCGTAGAAGAAGTTGTGGGTGGTCGACGCGAAGATCGTCCCGAGGAATGCTCCGACGATGTACTGCCCCTCGATGGCGATGTTGACCACGCCCGAGCGCTCACACATCACGCCCGAGAGCGAGCCGAAGATCAAGACCATCGCGTAGGCGGACGCCCCGATCAGCACCGCGGTGACGTTGACGAAGGAGACCGGCGACGGGCCCGGCGTGCGCGCCGCCCACAGCAGGAGGGCGGCGAGGAAGAGTACCGCCACCACGCCGAAGCGCGCCATGACGCCGCGGCGCGGCTCACGCCAGAACACCTCGACGCCGAGGGCGATCATGATGACCGCCAGGGCCAGCACCCACCATCGCGTGGCCACGGTAAGGGTGCCCACGTGCCACGGGGCGTTCGCACTCAGGTCCACTGGGTTGAAGGTGAGCGAGGAGTGCGCCCGCGCGGCGCTACCCAGGCCGAAGACCCAGCCGGTGAAGATGCCGATCACGGCCATCATGGCCGCGATGACCCGTGTGCGCCCCAGGTGGGGGGCGCGACGGGTGATCGCGGGCGTCTGGCTGGAGGTGGTCGTCACGCGTTCCATCCCTGGGTCGCCAGCTGGACGCGCGTGACGTGTGCCGCGCGCAGCCGGAAGATCTCCTTGACCAGCACGGGGGTGGCCACGAAGAGCACGATGACCGACTGGATGACGGTCGCCAGGTCGAGCGGGATCCCGGTGGAGGCCTGCATGACGCGTCCGCCGACGCCGAGCGCGGAGAAGAGCAGCGACGACCAGACGATGCCCATCGGCCGGTTGCGCCCGAGCAGCGCCACCGTGATCGCGGTGAAGCCGATACCGGCGTTGCCGATCAGGAAGCCGCCGTTCATTTGTTGCTGAAAGCTCGCCGCCTGGGTGATGCCGGCAAGGCCGCACAGGGCACCCGACAGGACGAGGACCAGGACGGTGACCCGGCGCGCGCTGATGCCCGACGCCCGGGCCGCGGTGGGGTTGAGGCCGGACACGCGAAACTCGAAGCCCATCGACGAGCGATCAAGGAACCACCACGCGAAGAGTACGACCGCCGCCGCCACGAAGATCGAGTAGCTCACGCGGAGTCCCGACGCGGTGCCGAAGAGCGGCGACAGCGTCGCCGAGGGCAGGATCGTGCGGCCGATGTCGTTCTGCTGGCCGGGTTGCTGGAAGGGGGTGGAGAGCACTACGTACATCAAGAACGCGTAGACCACGTAGTTGAACATGATGGTGACGATTACCTCGTGGGCCCCGGTGTAGGCCTTGAGCACTCCCGGCACGGCGCCGGCGAGGGCACCACCTACGAGACCCGCGAGCAGGGTGAGCGGCAGGTGCACGATCGTGGGCACGTGGATCATGGCGCCGACCACGGCACCAGCGATGCCGCCGAGGACGGCCTGCCCGTTCGCGCCGATGTTGAACAGGCCGGTCTGGAAGCCGATGCCGACGCCGATGCTGGCGATGATGAGGGGCGGGGCGTAGGTGAAGGTCTCCGAGAGGGGGGTCAGCGTGGCGCTCCACCCGCGCCCGGTGGTGATCGAGTGCCACAGGCTCGCGGGATCGACGACGGAGCCGGTGAACATCGTGCGGTACGCGGCGCCCACCGTGTCGAAGGAGACCTTGAGGGCCCGCCCGGGCCCGGCCCACCCGTGGAACAGACCGCGCCACGCATCGAGCACCGTCGGTGTGGTGGTGATGATGATGAGGGCCCCGACGGCGAAACCCAGGAGCAGTGCGAAGATGGTCACCGTCACGGGGCTGGCCGACGACCAGCGCGACCACCACGTACGCCACCCCGCGCCGGGTGGTGGCGCGGGCGGTGTCGACGCCGACACCGTCGCGGGAGCGGGAGGCGTCGACAGGTCAGGCGACGACACGGGCATCCTCCTCGCTCGAGCCGGTCATGAGCAGACCGATGGTCTCGCGGCTGGCTGAGGGGCCGACGACGCCGCTGATGCGCCCGGCGTACATCACCGCGATGCGGTCACCGAGTGCCAGCACCTCGTCGAGCTCGGACGAGACGACGAGCGTCGCGTGGCCGTGATTGCGGTGCTCGACCATCTGGCGGTGGACGTACTCGATCGAGCCGACGTCGAGGCCGCGGGTGGGCTGGGACGCTACCAGCACCTGGAGCGGCCGCGACAGCTCGCGGGCCACGATGACCTTCTGCTGGTTGCCGCCGGATAGCGAACTCACTGGCTCGCGCGGTGACTCGGCGCGGATGTCGAAGGCGGCGACGAGTTGTTCGGCGTTGGCCTGGACGGCCGCCAGGTTGCGCGTGCCGTGGCGGGCGAAGGGGGCGTGGCGTGGCGTGTTCAGGACGAGGTTGTCGGCGACTGAGAGGGACATCACCAGGCCGTCGCGCTGACGGTCCTCGGGGATGTGGCCCAGCCCGGCGTCGAGGATCTCGCGGGGGCTGCGATTGGTGATATCGCGCCCGTTCAGGGTGACGGTCCCCGACTCGACACGGCGCATCCCCGCGATGGCCTCCACCAGTTCGGTCTGCCCGTTGCCCTGGACGCCGGCGAGGGCGAGGATCTCGCCCTCGTGCACGTCCAGGGAGACCCCGTTCACGGCCGTCAAGCCCCGGTCGTCGCGCACGACCAGGTCACGCAATTCGAGGACGGCGGCCCCCGGGGTGATCGGCTCCTTGGCCACGGTCAACTCGACGTCGCGACCCACCATCATCGACGCCAGTTCGGACTCCGTCGCGCTCGGCGCGGCGGTGCCCACGACGTGGCCGTGGCGAATGATAGTGATCACGTCGGCGACGGCCTTGACCTCCTTGAGCTTGTGGGTGATGAAGAGGATGGACTTACCCGCGGCGGCGAGCGAGCGCATGATCGACATCAGGGCGTCGATCTCCTGGGGCGTCAGCACCGCCGTGGGCTCGTCGAGAATGAGCAACTCAGCGTCGTGGCTGAGGGCCTTGAGGATCTCCACGCGTTGCTGCAACCCGACGGGAAGGCTCTCCACCCGGGCGTCGGGGTCCACCTCGAGGTTGAACTCGCGCGAGACGCGCCGGATCTCCTCGGTTGCGTGGCGGTAGTCGATCCGGTTGAGGGACTTGGTGGGTTCGAAGCCCAGCACGACGTTCTCGGCGACGGTGAACACCGGCACCAGCATGAAGTGCTGGTGGACCATGCCGATCCCTCGGCGAACGGCTTCGCCCGAGTCGTGGAACCGGACCGGCTCGCCGTCGATGAGGATCTCTCCCTCGTCGGCGTGCAGTAGCCCGAAGAGC
>JAJZYE010000156.1 GCA_021806055.1 Actinomycetes bacterium
ACGATGGACCGCGACCACAACGCGGCCATCAACCTGGCCAGGTGGACCAGTCAACCCACCTCCGCGGGGACACGCTCCGTGGCTGGACGTGGAGGGGAGGTAAGACCACGACGGACTCGTTCCGTCGAGGCTCACCCCGATGAATCGTCAACCGAAACGCCGACTCTCGTCGGCACGTAGGAGAAACCACGGAAGAGGGGCGGTGGAGCGGCTATTTGCCTTACTCCTTCGCCAACCAACTTTGCCGTGGGGGCACCCAGCTACCCGACGCAAGCGGCCAAATAGATGGACGTCACCATAGAAATCACCCGACGGCATGTCACGCTCGGATTCAGGGTCGAAGCAGCAGATCGCGTGATCGGTACGGGCCGAAGTGTGCGTGCGGTGTGGCGAGACCGCGGGTCTGTGCCGTAGTGACCCCAGTACTCTCCATGGCTCTTACGCCTTTCGAACGCGTGAGGTGGGATCGACAACTACGACACGAGTGCCCACGGACGAGAAACTCGACGACGACCGCGAGTGGTTCGACAACATTCGCACACTCACGGCGCTCATCGCAGAACTTTACGAGTTGGCAGTGAATATCGTCGACGCGGACGCACGGAGCCCGCGTGCTGACCGTATGCGAGCCGCGGCGAGCGAATCTGCAACCCAACGCTCCCGCCACTGAACGTCGCCCGACGGAAGTGGAGAGACCGAAAGGCACGAAACTCCATCGAACAGTGATCACGTGGCGTGACCGACCATCGCGCACCAACCCGTGCTGCTCGTCGATCGAGTTCCCCGCGTCGTTAGGGCGCCACGCGAACGCGAACGTCCACCACGGCCACGCCGCGCTGGCGTACGAACACCGGATTGCAGTCCAGCTCGACGATCTCCGGGAGGTCCTCGACCATGGCGCTGACTCGCAGCAGCAGATCCGCGAAGGCCGCCACGTCCAACGGTGGCGAGTTCCGGTACCCCGTGAGCAACGGATACGAGCGCAACGAGCGGATCATCTCCTCGGCGTCCAGGTCGCTCAGCGGCATCAGGCGCACCGCCACGTCGGCCACGATCTCGACCAGCGTGCCACCCCAACCCGCCATGACGACGGGGCCGAATACGGGGTCGTGGTTCACGCCCACGATCATCTCGACGCCGTCGTCGACCTGTTCCTGCACGAGGAACTCGGTGGCGCTCTCGTCGGCCCCGGAGCGAAGCAGCGCCTCACGAATGGTGCGCAGCGCCGCGCCGGCCGCGGCGGGGCTCTCGATCCCCAGAGCGACACCGCCGACGTCGCTCTTGTGGATCGCGGCCGCGACCTTCACCACCACTGGAACCCCCCACTCGCCCTGGACGTCGCTCGCCTCCTGAGCCGTTCGCACGATTCGCGAGCGCACCGCGGTGATGCCGTAGGCGTCGAGCAGCTCGAGCGTCACCGCCGCGCCGAGCCAACCCCCCTCGGGCCGGTCGCGCCGCGCCGCGTCGATCAACGCACGCGCGCGTCGCGCGTCGATTCCCACGGGCGTCACGACGCGACCCGTCGAACGCTCGCGCCACTCGGACCACCTCGCCACACGACCTAGCGCCACCGCAGCCTGCTCGGGATACGCGAAGACCGGGATCCCGGCGTCCGCCAGTGCCTGAATCGGTGGATCGCTCATCATGAAGACACCCAGCACCGGCTTGGTAGTCGCAATGTCCCTCGCCGCCGCAACGATCGCACCCGCGACGTCCTCGGCGCGGGTGAGAAACGGCGGGATGAAGACGACGATGATCGCGTCCACCTCGTCGGCCGCACCGAGGAGGCGTAGGGAGCGACCGTACTGCTCGGCCGTGGCACTGGACACGATGTCCACGGGGTTGGCCAGTGACGCCTGCGCCGGCAGGTCGGTCTCGAGGGCGTCACGCGTCGCCGCGGCCAGCTCGGGCACGAGGAGCCCCGCAGCCTCACAGGCGTCGGCGACGAGGATCCCTGGTCCGCCGCCGTTCGTCAGCACGGCCACGCGCCGTCCCGACGTCGCCGACCGGGAGGTGAGGACCGCCGCGACGTCGAACATCTCCTCTAGGGCGTCGACGCGTATCACGCCCGCCTGGCGAAAGAGCGCCTCGACGACCTGATCGCCCGCGGCCAGCGCCGCGGTGTGCGACGACGCCGCGCGCCGCCCCGCACCAGTCCGGCCCGACTTCACGACCACGATCGGCGTGCGTCGCGAGACCCGACGCGCGATGCGCGCGAAGCGCCGGGGGTCGGCCACCGACTCGAGGTACGCCAGGATCACGTCGGTGCGCGGGTCGTCACCCCAGTAGAGGAGGAGGTCGTTCGCGGTCAGATCAGCCGTATTGCCCACGGACACGAACCCACTCACGCCGAGTGTCGGACTGTCGAGGAGCGCGAGAGCGGCCAGTCCCAGCCCGCCCGACTGCGAGACGAACGCCACGCGACCCGGTCGAGGAAAGACGGGGCTGAACGTCGCGTTGAAGCGCGTCGCCGGACCGCCGTTGAGTACACCCATGCAGTTCGGGCCGATGAGACGCACGCCGCCCGCGCGGGCGCGCTGACGCAGGTCGTCCTGCAGCGCGCGACCGTCGGGACCCACCTCGGCGAAGCCCGCCGAGATCACGCACACGGCGCGCACGCCCAACTCCCCCGCCTGATCGACGATCCCCCCGACCAGCGGCGCCGGCACCGCGACCACCACCAGATCGGGGCGCCGGGCACACGCGGACAGGTCCGCGACACTGGTCACACCCTGGACGACGTCGTGGTGGGGGTTGACCGGGTACAGGTCCCCGTCGTAGCCACTCGCGCGGAGATTGGCGAACAAGAGTCCGCCAATGCTCGTGCGATCGTCACTGGCCCCCACCACGGCGATCGAACGTGGGGCGAGGAAGTGGTCGAGGGCGACGCGAGCGGCGGCCCGTTGGTCGGCCAACAGGGCGTCGAGGTACGCGTCGGTCTCCTGCACGGCGAAGCTCGCTCGCACCTGGTCACCGGTGACGCGCTCGTCGTCGTCGAGCCCCAGCTGATGAAGCAGCGCGCGCATGGCGGCATCGCTCACGGGCACGTCACCCACCAGACGACGCACCCCCGCGTGGCGCACGGCCTCGGCCAGCCGGCCGATCAGCACGGTGCCCAGCCCGGCGCGCCGGTAGGAGCCGTCCACGAAGACCATGAACTCGGCGGCGTCGTCGTCGCGCAACTCGTAGCGCGCCACGCCCGCCAGGCGTCGCGACGAGTCCGACGCGACCGCGACGACGCCGGCCGACCCCCGGCGCGGCGCCGCGACCGCGCCGGGATCCTCGGTGGCCAGGTGAGCCAAGCGCAGGAACAGCTGGCGGTCGCGTGCGCCCAGACGTCGCCACAGTGCCTCGACGCCGCGCGCGTCGTCGTCGCGCAGCGGTCGGACCTGGACCACGCGGCCGTCGCGCAGCGTCTCCTCGTTGGTGTCAGGCTCGCCGCTCGCCACAAGCCTCACGATACGCACCAACGCCGCGCCCCCGGCGCCCGATAGCCGGTGGGGCTACGGCTGGGCGGCCGCGCGAAGGTTGATGCCCGGCGCGGGGCCGCCACGCATCCACGCGAGGCGCTGCTCGGTGGTGCGCAGTGCCGCGCGCTCGTGGGTCAAGATCCAGAACTCGTTGGCCACCACGGCGTGCGCCACCCGCTCGGCCACGATCGCCGGGTCGATGCCCGCGGCGACGGCCTCGCGCGCGAGATCGTCCAGGTCCCCGGTGCGCGGACCGTCGTCACCGATCAGGTCACGAGGCATATTGCGTGCGGCGTCGGCAATACGCGTGCGCACGAAACCCGGACACAGCACCGAGACTCCCACGTGCGCGTCGCGCAGCGCCAGCTCGTGGAACAGCGCCTCGGAAAGACCGACGACCGCGAACTTCGACGCACAGTAGGCTCCCATGCCCGGCACCCCGCCGAGCCCCGCAAGCGACGCGGTGTTGACCACGTGGCCCTCGTCACGCTCGAGGAAGTACGGCACGAATGCGTTGATGCCGTTGATCACGGCCAGTTCCAGCGGTCAGCGCA
>JAJZYE010000157.1 GCA_021806055.1 Actinomycetes bacterium
GGGTGCGGTGGTGGTGGGTGCGGTGGTGGTGGGTGCGGTGTGCGTGCCCGAGGTGGGCCCGAGGACGTTCATCACCGCCAGTGCGGCGTTGCGCACGCTGGCGTCACGCGCGCTCGCCACCACCGCCACGATGGTCATGCCGACCGGTGCCGTGACGGCTGCGCGCAGGCGCACGTCGAGGGTCACCGGCGCGTTGGTGAGCAGCGCGCCGGGGTGGCGGCAGGTGACGGTGCCGGTGCCCCCGGGGCAGCTCCACCCGGCCCCGTGCTGGGGCAACAGTGTGAGGCCGGGGGGCACCACGACGGTGTCGTCCAGTCCACTGGCGACTCCGTCACTCGCCTGGGCGACGATGGCCAGCGTGCGGGTGGCGCCGCGCGCCACGCTCTGGGAGCCGATCGTGGCGACCTGCAGGCGCAGGGTTCCCTCACGGCCGGTGGTCACCTCGACCGCGCCCGGTACTGGTCGGCGCAGCTGGGCGCCGAAGGGACCGGTGACCGCGAGCGTCGTACGCCAGACATCGGCGACCCGCGTGCGCCCGGCGAGCAGGTGCGCCGTGTTGAGCCGGTAGGTGAGGGTGAGTGGCGTCGTGGCGCCGCGCACGCGTACACCCCCGGTATAGGTGCAGTCAGGACTCGCGTCGGGGGCGCCCGCGCAGCGCCACCCGGGTGAGGTGGCGGCCCACGACGCGACGTCGCGGGGCAGGGCGTGGTCCAGCACGACCGAGCCCGTGGGGTTCGCCGCGACGGCCGCACCGGCCACGTCGCGCACGCGGTAGGAGATGGACCCCTCGGCGTGAGCCGCCACGACCGGCGTCGCCGAGCGCGATAGCGAGACCTGGGGAAGGTTGGTCGACGTGACGCGCAGGGGCACGCGCAGGCGCGCGGCGCGCGCGCCGCCGAGCGTGGCGTGCACCACCAGGGGGACGGGCGTCGCACCGGCGCGCAGCTGGTTGGCCAGCTCGACGTAGGCCACCACGGTCGGGGGGGTTCGTCGCGGGGACGCCACGCAGTCGGTGCGGGTCGCGCGCGACGTGCAGTGCCACCCGGGGAGCGCTCGACCGGTCGCCGGGTCGATGACCTCGAGGCCGTCGAAGGTGACCGCGCGCGGCAGACGGAGGTCGACGTGCCCCGCGGCCGCGGCGGCGGCGTTCGGGTTGACGAGGGCGAGGGGCACGACGTCGAGTCCGCCGGCGTGCAACGTCGCCGTGCGGGCCGAGCTGCCGCGCAGCGTGATGAGACGCAGTTGGGTCGCGCTCGCCGGGGCGGCCGTGCTGATGACCCCCACGGTGGCGGTGGCCGCCACGGTGAGGGTGGCCACGCCCGCGCGTGCGACGCGCCACCATTTCGCTCGAGACTGAGACACCACTCTCACCGCCCCCCGGACGGGACAATTTTTACTCTCGGAGGTTCTCTCGCGTTGGCGCGGCGCAACGCGTGTCTGAAGTGTTTCTCAGGAGTCACGCCCGCCCGCCCGCGCGACGGCCCCACCCGCCTGGGGAGGCGAGTTGCGCGGTGGCGCTAGAAGCCGTTCACGCCGTTGGGTGTTCCGTTGCCCGTGGGCCCGTTGTAGCCGCTTGGCAGGCTGTCGGCGGCGTTGCACAAGTAGATCGTGCAGTGTCGGGCGTTGGCACCGCTGGTGACGCGATTGAGCGCGGCGCTGTAGAGGGCCTGCGCGGCGGTGCTGGCTCCGCCCGCCGTCGAGAAGGTGGACGTATTGCCGGCCAGGGCGTAGATCGAGGCCACGATAGGCGAGGCCACGCTCGTGCCGCCGAAGACCAGCCAGCCGCTTTCGCCGTAGGAGTCGTAGACCGCGACGCCGGTGCTGGGATTGGCGACGGCCGCGACGTCGGCCACCGTGCGCGACGCGCACTGGGAGGTCGTCGGCTGCCAGGAGGGTGCGGGCTCGTAGGCCGAGCAGCCCGACCCGGTGCCGGACCACACGGTCTCGCTCCAGCCCCGCGAAACGCTGGAGTCGGGGACCAGGCTGGTCCCGCCCACGGCGGTCACGTAGGGCGAGGCCGCCGGGTACTCGACGCCGTAGCCGCCGTCACCGGCGCTCGCGGTGACGGCCACGCCCGGGTGGTCGTAGTAGACGTCGTCGGCGGTCTCGCCGGCGAACTCCGAGGCGCCGTAGGAGTTCGACACCGCCACCGCACCGAGCGCGACGGCTTCGTTGACCGCCGCGCCGAGGTCGGTGATGCCGGCCGACGAGGCCTCGACCAGGGCGATGCGACAGGCGGGGCAGATGGCCGACACCATGTCGAGGTCGAGGGAGATCTCCTCGGACCACGAGGTGTTGTTGGCGGGCAGGTTGGTTAAGGAGCCGGTCTGGCTCACCTGCGTGAAGCAACCGCTACTCGCGGTGCAGGGGGGAAGCCCGAACTGCGCACGGTAGGTCGCGAGGTCGCTCGCGGCGTTGGGGTCGTTGTAGGCGTCGACGACCGCGACCAGCGGATGTGTACCAGCGCTGGCGATCGCCGCGATCGCCGCGGTGAGGCCGTAGGCGCTCTGCAGGTCGGCGGGGAAGTAGCCCGACGGCCCCGAACTGCCCCCACCGCCCCCCGGCTTCTTCGAGCCGCCGCGACCGTCGCCGTGCGCGCCGTGCCAGTTCTGGGCGGGGTCGAGCAGCTGGAGCGCCCCGCAGTGGGCGACGCCCGGGGTCTGGGCGGGGAGGCACGCCGGCGCCACGTCGGCGCCGGGCGCGTTGGGTGGCGGCGCGGCCGCGGCACCCACCGCGACGCCGATCGACGTCACCGCCGCGAGAGCGCTGACGATGAGCTTCTGTGGCCAGGACACGGTCAACCCCCTCGACACGGTGTACATCTCGCGCCCAGAGTACCGCAGAGCCCATCGGTTGGAAGAAATATTTTGGTGAGACGTGGCTGCCGTGGTATGGTCGCGGCAAATTGGGTCGTGATGGTGCGGCCGTTGTGGTGGGGGGTACGTGATGAGCGCAAGTCGAGCGGTCGCGCCGCGCGCGACGCGATCGTGGCGCCGCGTGGCGGCGGTGGGCGTGGCGGTGATGGCCCTGTCGAGCACGGCCTGGGCCTCGGCGGCCTCGGCGGCACCTGGTTCGCACGGCCGCGGCGGCGGTGGTGGTGGCGGTGGCTCGACCACGGTCTCGACGGGTAACGACGTCTCGTATCCCCAGTGCGGTTCGACGCTGCCCTCGGCCACGGCCTTCGCGATCGTGGGCGTGAACGGGGGCCTCGCCGACACCCCCAACACCTGCCTGGGCCCGACCAGCGGACTGTCCTCGAGTGAGCTGTACTGGGCGCTGACGACCGCGAACGGTTCGACGACCCAGCCGAAGGTGGCGCTCTACGTCAACACCGCCGATCCCGGCAACACGTACAACGGCACCGTGATCGCCGACTGGCCCACGTCGGGAACCACCCCGTACGGAACGTGCTCGACGACGACGGTGACGCTCTCGGGCGTTAGCTACACGGTGGGGGCGAACTCGCCGGCCTGCGCGTGGCAGTACGGGTGGAACATGGCGACCCAGGACGTCGGGTGGTTCACGGCGGCGGCGACGGCGATCGACAGTGCCGGGGGAAGCGCATCGACGTCGCCGGGCGCCTACCCGTGGTGGCTCGACGTGGAGACGGGCAACACCTGGCAGCCGACCTCGACGCCGAACGGCTTGGAGATGAACGTGGCCGACCTCCAGGGGATGGTGAGCGCGCTGCAGGCTGCGGGCGTCGCCACGACGGGCGTTGACGTCGTGGGTGCGTACTCGACGTCGACCCAGTGGTCCGCGATCGTGGGGAACACCGACTCGCCGACCCTGTACCAGCTCTCGAACGACCTCTACCAGATCCCCAACTGGATCCCGGGGGCGCGCTCCTCGTCGGGGGCTCAGTCGAACTGCTCGCTGCCCTCGTTCACCGGCGGGTCGGTCACGGTCACCCAGTGGTTCGCCCACCCCATCGACGGGGACGTCGCCTGTTGACTCACTGAGGAGTTGGCGCTGCGTGGTGCCGGGCCCGGGCCCTCGACGCGA
>JAJZYE010000158.1 GCA_021806055.1 Actinomycetes bacterium
CTTGCGTAAGAAGTCGTCGGCCCCCACCTCGAGCCCCTCGACCTCGTCGAGATCGCCGTCCTTGGCCGTGAGCATCAGCAGGGGCGTGTGCACCCCGGCGTGGCGCAGGTCGAGGCACACACTGAAGCCGTTGCGCTTGGGCAGCATGATGTCGAGCACGATCGCGGCGTACTCCCCCTTCAGCGCCGCGAGGTAGCCGGACTCGCCGTCGTGACGCTGCTCCACCACGAAGCCCTCGTCACCCAGCAGGTCCGCGACTGCCTGGGCGAGGTCGAGGTCGTCCTCGATCACCAGTATCCGGCGACGGTCGTCACTCATGTCAGGTAGAGGTTACCGCCGGACTCGACGACGTCGAGGCGAGTGAGCCCGTGCGGCGCCGGCCCCACGAGGACCGCCCCCGTGGCCACGTCGAACTGCGATCCGTGGCAGGGACACTGGATGATGTCCTGGGCCGGGTCGTAGCCCACGGTGCACCCCGCGTGCGGGCACACGGCGTTGAACGCGTCGAACTGGCCACGCACCGGCTGGATCACGATCCCCGGGTCGCCGTTGGCGGCGATGGTGAACGTCGCCGCGTTGCGCACCGGAACGTCCGTGGCGGGACCGAGGAGCACCCCCGGCCCGCTCGCCGCCGAGGACGGTGTGGTCGCGGTATCGCGCAGCTGGTGCGGCGCGATCGGCGGCGCGGCACCGCCGATCGCCCGGCCGATCCCCGCGGCCGCGGCGGCCACGAAACTCGCGGTCGCGCCCACGAGCGTCGCCATGCCGACGCCGAGCAGGAGGGCCCGGCGGTCCGTGGCCCGGCGGGCGCCGGGCGCCGTGGACTCCGCCAGATCCTCGACCAGGACCGGGCAGGCACCCGCATCACAGGCGAGCCCCCCGCGCGCGTCGCAGAGCCCGGCGTGAAAGTGCCCGCAAAGCCGCTGGACCTGCACGAAGGTGATGGGGACCAACCCCGGCGACGGTGTGTGCTCGACGACCGCGGCCCGGCGCGCGGTCCAGCCGTCGATCGACGTGCGCGACCCGCCGCCGGCGATGACGAACGGCAACCAGGCGAAGAAGAAGACGATGTCTGCCCCCGTGTAGTACGGCGACGCGTGGAAGCTCACCGTGAGGAACAGGCTGAGGGCCAGCACCGCTCCGCCCACTGCGGCCACCCGCGTCCACAGCCCCACCAGCGTCGCCACGCCGATCGCCACCTCGGCGATCGCGATCACGATCCCGAGCGGCGTGGCGAGGCCCACCAGGTGCGCGACGAGGGCGCGAATCGGGCTCAGTCGAGCCGCCGCGACCAACTGGGCGTGAATCGACGACGGGCTCGCGACGTTGAAGAAGTTTGGGTTCGCCAGCTTCTGCAGTCCCGCGAAGGTGAAGGTGACGCCGAGGAAGAGGCGCAGGGGCACCAGCGCCCACTCCGCCAGGGTCCAGGCCCGCACCGGGGCCCCGAAGGGCAGCCGCCGGGCTGATGTGGGCGTCGTCGCCGAGTCGTCACGAGCAGGGGGCACGCTCCATGGTGGCACAGCCACCCGCCGCGATCGACGGCACACCGCGCTCGGTCCGCGCCCCCTATGACGGGCTGAGCATTCGACGGCTCTCGGCCACCGCCACGACCCGCGACGATCGCCGCTGACTTCCGGGCCCGGGACATTCGTTCGCAGTTCGACGGACACCACGCCCTACGCGCACGTCACCGCGGCACCCGAACGACGTCTGGCTCGACTTCTACTCTCGTGAGCCAGTTATAGGGTTTCTACTATAACTGGCTCACGAGAGTAGGTCTCACTCGAGACGGTGAAATCTGGTATCCAGCGTTTCATGAATGCGTCGAACATCGGTACCGTGAAGTCAACCTCGCCGTACCGAGGGGAGTAGCACAACGCCTTCTTAATGACGCTGTCCCTCGTTGGCCCGAGGGCAGTCGACGCCTTGCCCAGCAACTTTGCCACCTCCCCCGAGCGAGCCGGACCGGGGCCACACTCCGCGATGGCGCGAAGGTACATGCGCTCGGCGTCGGTGGTGCGTCCGGTACGAACTCGGAAGAAGCCATCGTCCAGCTCAGCGGTGGCGATGGGAAGGCTCCAGCGAACGTCTTGCTCGGTGATTCGGTCAGGTCCGGCAGCGATGTTCCACGCTTGCTTGGCGAACTCTTGCAAGAAGTAGGGATAGCCATCAGTAAGGCGCAGTACCTCGTCCAGCGCGCCTTCGTCCCAGTGCACGCCATCGTCGGCGGCAGGAACCGTCAAAGCTTCTCGGGCCTGGCTCGGGGCTAGTGAGCCGACGATGGGGAATGTGAACACGCGCTGGGCGTACGACTTGGCTTCACCCGTGAGCGTCGCCAACGAGGGCAGGCCGGCCCCCGCCACGATAATGGGGAGTTGGAGCTGGGCCGCGCGATGCAAACCCGTGACGAGTGCGTCAAGGACGAGGCGGCTCACGTAGTGGAGTTCGTCGATCGTGAGTAGCACGCCAGTTCCGTGGTCACGCGCGACCTCGCCCAACTCCACGAACAGGCCCGACAGGTCGGTTGCGAGGTGACCCGAGTCGGCTGGCCCGAACACCGCATCCACGTCGATGTAAATCTCCGGGCCGTTGGGCAGGCAAAGGCTGAAGGCCTTGAGCACCCCCAGTGCGCGCGTGACCCGCTCGCCTATTCTCTTACGGGCATCCATTGCCAGCAGTACACGGCGAACAGCGGCAGCCAGACGCAGCGCGAGATCGCCATCCTCGCTCACCTCGAGGTGCTCGTGAAAGAATCCGCGCGACTCCGCGAGGATCTCGAATTCGTTGAGCATCACCGTCTTACCGACACCGCGACGTCCAGTCAGCATCTGACTTCGCCCGTTGCGGCCCTTCAGCAAACGCTGGAGAGACACGTCCATGGCATCAATCAGCTCGTCACGCCCAACCAGGGCGGGCGGGCGGGCGCCGGCGCCGGGACTGTAGGGGTTGCTGACGGCGTCCACGTCAGAAGTCTACCGAGTTTTAACTGTTATAGTGATATTCGTATAACTCTTCCACGTCGGTCACCGTACCGCGGGTGACGTCAACGGGTACGCCCCACATCGTTTCGTTTATTAGCGCACGCTTACTCGGCCCTCGACAACAATGGACGAGTGCTCGTCGCCTCGATCATCTCGTTCATCCTGACCGAGATTCACCGACTCCCCGGCGGGCTCGTCTACGGACTGGTCGCCTTACTGGTCTTTGGCGAGGCGGCGCTGTTCATCGGTTTCGTACTGCCCGGCGAGACCTCGGTGCTGGTGGCCGGCGTCGTCGCCAGTCAGGGTCACGTCAACGTCGTGGTGCTGTGCGCGCTGGTGGTCGCCGCGGCGATCGTCGGCGATTCGGTCGGCTACTGGGTCGGTCACCGCTACGGCGAGGCCCTCACCCGACTACCGGTCGTGCGCCACCGACGAGCCGAGCTCGAGCGAGCCCTCGCGGGGTTGCGCCGTCGGGGCTCGCTGTACGTGGTGCTGGGACGCTTCACCGCCTTCCTGCGTGCGGTCATGCCCGGGCTCGCCGGCATGAGCAAGATGCACTACCGCCGCTTCCTCATCGCCAACTCCGTAGGGGCGTTGATCTGGGGCGTCACCTACACGCTCCTCGGCTACTTCGCGGGCTCGGCCCTCAGCCGGATCGAGACGTGGTCCAGCTGGGCCGCGACCGGGCTGGTGGTCGTCATCCTGCTGGCGCTGGTCGGTCTGTACCTGTGGCGTCGGCGCCACGAGCGCCACGACGATGTCGACGCCCCCGCGTCCGAGGGCGACTCAGACCAGCGCGTCGAGTAATCGTGCCGCGGGCCCCGGCGACCAGGAGCCCCCCACGCGCACCAGCAGCCCGGCGCGGGCGGCGGTCGGGCCCCGCCCCGCGACCAGCGAGCGCAGATGCACCTCGTCGACGCCCGCCGCGCGCAGCGCCCCAAGGTCGACGCGCGACCCGAGGGACACGTCGCGGTGTGCGCCCACGAGCCGCGGTCCCACCCGATCGTCCTCGGCGAGG
>JAJZYE010000159.1 GCA_021806055.1 Actinomycetes bacterium
AGCTTCACCAGGCAGTCGCCGGGCACCACCAGGCCCGCCCCGTAGGCGGACAGGACGTGGTCAGCGCCCCCGACCACGATCGGCGTCCCCGCGACGAGGCCGGTGTGCGCGGCGCCGGCGGCACTGACCTCGCCCACGCGCGTCCCCGGGGCCACGACCGGCGCGAGCGTCGGCCAGTCCACCCCCGTCGCGTCGAGCACCTCGTCGAGCACGACGCCGTCGAGGTCGTACAGTCCGCTCTCGAGGGCCCAGTTCTGCTCTACGTGGGCCGGGGCCCCGAGCGCGGTCGCCAGCCAGTCGTACGATCCCTGCAGGATCGCCGTGTTGGTCCACACTCCGGGCTCGTGGCGGGCGAGCCACGCCACGGTGGGCGCCACCGACTGCTGGGAGAGGACCGAGCCAGTGCGCGCGAGAAGGTCCACCCCGACCAGGCGTTCGCCCACCTCGTCGATCTCGGCCGTGGCGCGCGCGTCGTTCTGGAGAATCGCGCGGCGCAGCGGACGCCCTCGCGCGTCGCTGACCACCACCGCCGGCACCATGCCGCTCGTCGCCACCGCGACCACGTCACGCGACGTCGCCGACGCGCTGTCCAGCAGCGCCGGCACGAGCTCGCCGAGCGCGCGCCACCATTCGTCGGTGTCGGCCTCGGCCCACCCCGGGTGGTCGCTGAAGAGTGCCACCTCGCGTGTCGCGCTCGCCACCACCCCGCGACGCGGATCGACCAGGACAGCCTTCACGCCCGAGGAGCCGACGTCGACGCCGAGCAGGAGAGAGTTAGGCACTGCGAGCGGCGTCGATGAAGCGCGCGACGCGCTGTGCGTCCACCTCGTTCCAGGTGTAGCCGTCACGCTTCAGATCGCTGCCGACCACGCACCCGTCGGCGTACTTCAGGTACTGCGCGATGGTGGCGGCCTTGGCGCCGGTGTTGAGCAGCACCGGCACGGCGGGGTCCAGCGCCTCGCGCACCTCGGCCACCACGTCGACGTCGGGCTCGGCCCCGGCCATCGGGCCCGACACCAGGATCACGTCGGCCAGGCTCGAGACCACGGTGGAGCGCGCCATCTGCGCGGGCGTGCGCGATCCCGTCGCGGAGGCGAACTCCGGGGTGACGTTCGCGAAGATCGCCAGGTCGTCGCGTCCGAAGTAGCGCCGGTTGCGCAGCAGGGTCGCCGCGTCGGGCGTCCAGGCGCCCATGTCGGACTCCCACGCCCCGGTCACCACCTCGCGCATGAAGTGCGCGCCGGTGGCCACCGCGATCGCGAGCGCGCACTGGGCGTCCCACAGGAAGTCGACGCCGAAGGGCCGGTCGTCGGGCCGACACTCGCTCACGACACGCGTCATCACGGCCGACGCCTCGAGCCCCGCGTGCAGCTGGTAGGGCCGATCACCCTCGTTGCAGAACAGGACGGCGTCGAAGCCGCCCTCGAGCAGCAGCGCCGTGTCGCGCTTCACGTCGTCGATGAGCCCCTGGACCCCGCGACGCTCGTCGTACAGCGGCGTCCCCGGCAGGGGCGGCACGTGAGCCATCGCGATGAGCGGCTTGGCCACCGCGGGAAAGAGGTCGTGGAAGCGGGTCATGCGGGCATCTCCTTCTCACTGGGCTGCACGTGCAGCACCTCGACGTCCAGGTCCCGTAGCCGGCGCACGATGTCGTGATCGGCCGGCGCGTCGGTGACCAGCAGGTCGATCTCGCTGGCGCGGGCGAAGGTCACCAACGCCACGCGACCGAGCTTGCTGGCGTCCGCCAGCACGATCGTGCGCCGCGACGACGCCACCGCGGCGCGCTTCACGTCGGCGTCATCCAGGTTGTACTCGGTCAGGCCGCGCGCGTCGCTCAACCCCGCCACCCCGAGGAAGACGGCGTCGCAGTTGAGATCATCGAAGGAGGACCGCGCGCGGGGTCCCACGAGACTCATCTCCCCGTGGCGCACGACCCCTCCGGTCACGATGGTGCGCACGCGGGGCTTGGTGGCCAGCTCCGTCGCGATGAGCAGCGAGCTGGTAATGGCGGTGAGAACCAGATCCTCGCGAAGGGCCTTGGCCATCTCCTGGACCGTGGTGCCGACGTCGAGCACGACGGTCTCGTTCTCGCGAACCAGCTCGGCCGCGGCGATCCCGATGCGCCGCTTGGCCTCGGCCTCGTGAGCCGCCCGCAGCAGGATCGGCGGCTCGAAGGAGCGGCTCTGCACGGAGATCGCCCCGCCCCGCGCGCGCCGCGCCAGGCCCTCCCCCTCGAGCACCTCCAGGTCGCGACGGATCGTCATCGCCGAGGTGCCGAACAGCTCGGCCAGGTCGACGATGGACGCCTCCCCCTCGACGCGTAGTCGCTCGGCGATGGTCGCGCGGCGGGTCTTCGAGTCCATGCTGCTACATTATGTGACTTTTTAACATGTTTCAAGTAAAGAATGAGATAATTTCACAAATCAGGCGGCCTTGTGTCCCGCAATGTCACATCCTGGGGAGAGGCCCCGTCGTCGAACGCCAACCAGCCCGTGCGCACGCGCCAGTGGTCGGCGTCGCGCCCGCGTTGGGCCACGGCCCGCGCCAGGCGCGTCGCGGGAGTCGGGTCGCCGCCGTCGCGGCGACCCAGCACGAAGTACGCGAGATCGTCGTCGCCGTCGAGCCACCCCGGCACCAGGGTGAAGCGCCGGGCGAAGGCCACCAGACGGCTCGTCGGCGCCACCAGGTCGCCCAGCCGCTCGTCGAGCAACCACGACTGGCACGTGGCCAGGCGCGGACGCTCGCTCGGCCACAGTCGGCCGAGCTCGCGACGCGCCGTCGCGAGACTCGCGTCGACCGCGCGCGGCGAGAGATCGGTACGGTCCGGGACGTGCAGGCCGAGTGACTCGGCCCCCGCCTCGAACGCCGGGCCGCGGCGTCGGGCCTCGCCCTCGTCGTACCAGGGGCGCGGCGAGAGTGTGGCCCGGCCCAGCCGGACGCGGTGGTACTGCAGCGAACCTATTTGCACCAGGACGCCGCGCAGTATCGGCACCATCCACCACGCCGCGTCGACGCCGGTCACGCCCCGCACCCGCTGGTGCAGCGCGGCGTGGCGCGCGAGGGCCCCGAGCGTGGTCGTCACCATGAAAGTTGGCGCGCCGCGGCCCGCCAGATACGCGCGCAGGCGTGGCGCATCGAGTGCGAACAGGTAGAACGGCGCCACGCGCCCCGGGGCGTCATCGCGCGCGGCGTCGGGGCGAATAACGAACGACGCATCCGGATCACCCCGGTGACGGGCCACGTCGGCGAGCCCGGCCACGAGGGTGGCGCACCGCCCGGCGTCGGCGCGCCACGCGTCCCAGGAGGCCGTGACCTCCTCGCGCGTCGCGTCAGGGATCCCCAGCGCCGCGAGTTCGTCGTCGAGCGAGGATCTCGTCGCCGCCGCGACCAGGTCGCGGGCAGCAGCGAGTGCGGTGTCGGGACCCGCCATACTCACGGCGCACCGCCGCGGTCCAGGGGCCGATAGGTCACTCCGGCGGCGTCGAGGCGCGCCAGGTGCGACGCGAGACGCGGCCGGAACCCCTCGAGCGAGCCCGCGACGCCCCAGACCACCTCGGCGAAGGCCGCCAGGCGTGGGAAGGCCATATAGTCGAGATGGGGACGCTCCGCGATGTACTCCGTCCACAGTTGTGCCTAGGCTCCGCGCACCCGCGGACCGTAGGACGCGACCAACTCCTCGAGCACGGCCGCCACGCCGTAGACGTCCTCCCAGGTGGTGGCGAGCGGCGGCCGCGTGATGGCGAGAGGCTCACTCGGGTCCGCACTGTTGGCCCAGTCGAGGTAGAGGTACTGCTGCGCCGCCAGCACGACGTCATGACCGGCGCGGGCGGCCTCGGCGGCGCGACCCACGTCGCGCCAGGCGACGATGATCGTCGACGGGTCGAGCGGCGCCTCTCTCGCTTCGTCCCAGGCCAGCACCTCGCGCCCCCGTGCGCGCACCGCCGCGGTCGCCCGCGCGCTGAAGAGCCCCTGGATCTGGCGGGGATCGGCGAAGCC